>CAVFCO010000001.1:0-3555 GCA_963620955.1 Alistipes senegalensis
CCCATTTTTTATTTCCTTTTCTAAAAATGTTACCTATTAAAATAGAATGTGTTTCAAAAATCACATTCTATCCTTATCTTATATTATTATAATAAACCAAACAAAATAAATTGCAAATAATATGTTAAATTATATTATTTAACTATTCGTTTTTATCTTCTTCTTCAAATTCTACTTTATTGGCTTCAACCCAAGTTGCCATTAATTCTTCTCTTACTCCAGATTTATTTAGCCACTTAGGTATATATTTTTGGTCTTGTCCGATTGAGCCTGTGATAACGCTACCATCTTCAATCAAAAAACACGCTTCTGATATACCAATTCTTATCCACAAATGAGGATTTCTGTCTTTTGATGGAGTCATATAAACTTTTAAATTATTATATCTTTGAAAGTTTATGTTTCTTCTGTTATAAGCATCTGATTGCTCATCAATAATGAATTCTCTAAGCATATTTTCGTATCTATTTGCAGTATAAGCCATTTAAAAACCTCACTAATTGTTTAAAGAATGTATTGGTGCTGGGATTCTGCCACCACGTTTAACAAATGTTTCTGAAGATAAATCCCCGACAGACATAATTGGTGCTTCGCCTAACAAACCTCCGTATACAGCACTGTCCCCAACAGTTTTGTTTGGAACAGGAATAACTCTAACGGCAGTTGTTTTTTTATTAATCATGCCAATTGCCATTTCATCAGCAATAATACCTGCAATTGTGCTTTCACTTGTATCCCCAGGGATTGCAATCATATCTAAACCAACAGAGCAAACTGATGTCATTGCTTCTAATTTATCAAATGTCAAATGACCGTGAGCCGCGGCTTCAATCATTCCGGCATCTTCAGATACTGGAATAAATGCTCCACTCAATCCACCGACATGTGAACTTGCCATAATTCCGCCTTTTTTAACAGCATCGTTAAGCATTGCAAGTGCAGCAGTTGTACCATGAGCACCTGCGTGTTCTAAGCCCATTGCTTTAAAAATACCTGCAACACTATCACCCTCTGCAGGTGTAGGTGCTAAAGAAAGGTCGATAATTCCAAACGGAATATCAAGTCTTTTTGCAAGTTTTCTTCCAATTAATTCACCTGTTGTTGTAATTTTGAATGCAGTTTTTTTAATTGTATTTGCAACTTCACTCAAATCTGCATTTTTTGGAAGTTGTTCAACCGCAGCCATTACAACACCTGGGCCAGAAACTCCAACATTCAATGCACATTCAGGTTCAGAATATCCAGTAAAAGCACCTGCCATAAATGGATTATCGTTAGGTGCATTACAGAAGCAAACTAATTTTGCAGCCCCTAAACCGTCTTTATCAGCAGTCAAATTTGCAGATTTTTTAATAATTTCTGCCATTTTTAATACTGCATCCATATTAATACCGGCTTTTGAACTAGCAACATTTACTGAAGAACAAATATATTCCGTTTTCGCCAATGCTTCAGGTATACTTTCAATAAGTGCAATATCGCCTTTTGTACAGCCTTTTTCTACAAGAGCCGAAAAACCACCAATAAAGTTAACATTAACTTCTTTTGCCGCTTTATCTAAAACCTCTGCTAAATGAACATAGTCGAAATTTTTGCAAGATTCTCCAAGAATTGATGCAGGTGTGATTGCAATTCTCTTATTAATGATTGGAATTGAATACTCATCTTCTAAATCTTGAGCATATTTGTACAAATTTTTAGCATATTTTGTAATTTTATTATAAACATTTTCATAAACTCTATCTGCACAATCAGAAATACAATCACGCAAACTTAAAGACATAGTAACAGTACGAATATCTAAGTGGTGAAGTCTAATCATATCAATTGTTTCTAGAATTTTTTGTTCATTTGACAGATTCATTTTTACCTAACCCCATAAAATCTTGCAAATTAGAACTTTTAACAACAAGTTCCAATTCTACACGTCTACTTTTGTTATAATCTTCTTTTCCATTAACAAGAACAGGTTCTGAGTAACTTTTACCCTCAACTTGTAGCATTTTATGTAATTTTGGACTGTATGCTTTATTGTAAGGTGTATAGAAGATATATTTTGCAACTTCATTTGCACGTTTTGTAGACAATTCCATATTTTTTATAAATTGTAAATCTTTAGAATCAATACCTGCAAACGATTGAGAGTCAGTATGTCCTTGAATTACAATATTTTTAACTTTATCTGCAACTTTTGGATTTTCAAAAACTGCATTCAAATAAATCGGAATAAATTTATCCAAAAATGCCTTACCATCGTTTGATAGTTCATAACTTCCAAGTTCAAATAATTGTAAATCTGATAGTTTTACATCGCCTGTCATTAAATCAATTTGTGCATCAATATTTTTTGCATTCAATTCTTGAGCCAAATCTTTTGCAACTTCAGATTTTACATTTTGTTCTTCTAATTTTGCTTGAGAAAAACCTGTCATTGCAAGAACGAACAACACGATGAAAATTACAGCAAGACCTAACAAAAGGTCGGTCATTGTAATCCAAAATACATTTTCTTGAACGTCGTTATTTCCGTGGAATTTACCTTTAATCATATTTCACCTAAAATAATTTATCTACCACGTCACCATCATCGCCGTTTGATTTCGGGATATGTAGTTTTTTAATTTGGTCGTTCAAAGTGTTAATACCGTATAAAAGATTTTCCATATAAGGAACAACTTCTTTTGCTATACCATTTTCAAACGCAAACTTAAATTGTTCTGGCAATGAGTTTAAAATACCTGTCAAATTGCTATTTTGGATTTTAGTTTCTTTTAATAATTCAATCAAGAATTTTTCAGAAGAAACATTATCGAACAAACCATATAATTTTTCTTGAACTTGCATTAAAGGTTCACGGCACATTTTGTTATACAAAAGTTTTTCAGCAAACATATAAACCAAAGATGCACTAACAGCAAGTACAGAACACAATGCAGCAACTTGCATACTAGACATCAATGCTGATACGGAAGAAATGGTTGATTCTTGAGTTGAAAAGTCAACTTTTGTAAACGCAATAGCGATATTCAAGAATGTGAACAACGGTCCTAAACCTGTTAAAAGTGTTGGTGCAATTTGAATAAATTTACTGTTAAATTTTGAAGAAACTAAAGATTCTTCATTAAAGAAATACAATGGGTCTACTGTTGTTTGAATGTTGTTTACAGCCTTTGAAACATTCTCGTAAGCAACACTGTTGTCTTGTTTTTTTAGAGCAACACTTTCAGAGAAAACTAAAGTATTTCTGAATTCTTGCCAACTACTTGAAACAAATTTTTCTTTTGAAATTGTTCCGTCAAATTCGTTAAAACGATATGATAAATCAGATTTTTTAAACTTTGACAAAAAGCCTAAAAACCATGTCAATTTTTGATTTACAAATAAAAACTTTTGGTAAGTGTACACAACGATAGAAGCGAACGTTACCACGATTATTAGAATTGCTGGATCTAAAACAATTTTTAAAATATTCATATTTTCCCCTTTTTCAAAATAATTATAACACAATTATATTAAATAAATTGATTTTTATCAAAGATGTTGTAAAATTAAAGA
>CAVFCO010000001.1:3574-13413 GCA_963620955.1 Alistipes senegalensis
GTCCAAAATGTGGTTTAAAAATTGATGATAATACGCTTGTATGTCCGAACTGCAAAAAGGTTTTAAAACTTGTTTGTCCAATTTGTAAAACTATAAATAAGACAAATACATGTCATAAATGCGGATATATAATTGTTAACAAATGCCATAACTGTGGAAAAATTAATCCTACAATTGCGGGCAAATGTTCTCGTTGCGGTTTTGATACAAATGTTAGTGCAATTTTGCAAGGCTCTAACATTGATGAGTTTGCGTGCTTAACAATAGATTTTCCAAACATTTCGGATATGAAAGCCATTTTAGGTACTAAACAACTTTACGATAAGTTTAGAGAAAAACTAAATGGATTAATCTACGATTACGTAACCTCAATCGGCTTAAAACGTGGGGTTTTCGGCGACACTTTTGTAATTAGGTTTAACAAGGATTACACCTATGCATCTTCAGTAAAAAATGCATTAAATTCTGCAATAGAAATCCTTAACTTAGTAACTCAATTGAATTACAAACTTACAAAAGCGAAAGATACACAATTAAAATGTAACGTTGCTATCTTAAAACGTAATGCGTATGCTTCTAATGACGATTATAAATCAGGTGTAAACATTAATCTTTTATACCAAAACCTTGGACAAAACAAACTTTTAGGAAACTTACAATTAATTGCTGACGGTAGCGTTTACGAAATTGTAGGCGACCAATACCCAATGAATTCTATTGGTATGACTAGAGTTAAGAACCAAAGTTTATTTTTGTATGAACTTGACTTAACAAACTACATCAAACTTGATGAAGACTCTAACTCACCAGACATCGCAAATGGCGAATTAAAAATCCCTGATATTATAGAGGCTCAAAAAGAAGTTCTTGAAAGCGAAGATTCAATATATGATATAGACGGAATTTCTTTTGATGAAATAAATTGTACATTTACTAAAGAGTATACTCAAGGTCTAAGTAGTTCTATTGCTCAACAACTAATGTCAAAACAAAAAAACATTATTGTTATTAAAGGCAAAAAAGAATACTACCCTAGAACTGCAGAAATTATCGACAAAATTAAACAAAACCACATTTATCAAAACGTATATCGTGTTACATGCTACGATGATATGAAATATAAGCCATACGGATTTTTTAATGACTTGGTTTCAGGCATGTATGGATTTAGTACTACTGGAAAATTAAAGGCTCAAAATAATTTTTCAGCGATAAAAACTATAGATTCATCAGGTTTTCTAGAAGACACTATCAACCTAAAAGCAAGAGAATTTCCACACCCAGAAGATGTGAGATTTGGACTTTTTGAAATCTTTGAAAACCTTATCAAAAGAATGAAGAAATCGTTGATTATCATTGAAAACATTGAAAAAATCGATGATACTTCTTTTGAATTGTTGCAAAAAATATTCCAAGATTTCTGCCTGTATGACGTAAGTTTTTTAATCATTGCAGACAAAACATTTAGTTTGCACAAATCAGCACACTTCTTGCTATCAAGTGTTGAATACAAAGAAATTACATTAAAACCAACCCCAATCAAAATGCTAATCGAGGCAAATGCAAAACTTTGCAAAAACGTTTTGGACACATTCTATATGCAAAAGATTTCAAAGAACACCAAAGGCTCGCAAATGTACTTTATGCAAGCAATTGTTCATTTGATTGACTTAGGAATTTTTATCATAGACGGCGGTTCGCTTGAAATGGCAAAATCAGAAACTGTAGTATTTCCAACCACATTAGACGAATTAATCCAAAAGAGATTGTTGTTTATCAAATCTCAAGATGAAAACTTATTCAAAATGTTTGCATGCATTTTGTTAATCGGACCACAATTAGATTTGCAAACAATAAAATTCTTTAATCACCCAAATACTGATGATTATTTGAAATATTTAGATAGCAAAGGTTTTATCTACAACGCAAATGGAGTTGTACAAGTACAAAATTATAACTTATACTACGAAAATGCAATAAAATTAATGACATACGAAGAACGACGTTCAACAGCAAATTACTTGGTAAGTTACTTCTTCAGAGAAAACTCTGCACACCCAGTTTTGGCAAAATTGTATTCTCTTGTTGAAAGTAGCAAAAACGAATTTGTACAATGGGAAAACTTATCAAATATTAACCGTTCATTAGGTGATTTCAGTGCATATTTGAACTGCAGTATGCGTTTCTTAAAACTTCTATCAAATAATATCAATGAATCTTCTAGCAAATCTATTGAAGATTACAAATTAGAAGTTTACGAAAATATTGCAAATTTATTGTACAAATACACACCTGAAAAGATTGCAAATATTACTCAAGTTATACTAGATAACCTTGAAAATAGCATGAATGATAAAAAAGTTGTCAACTTGTGCAACAAAATTATGCAAGGTTGCTTAATTTCAGGCAATTACACTCATGCTTTGTTAATGTCGCACAAAATTTTATCAAGAATGGAAAAAGCAGGTTTAAACCCACTAAGTCCAGATTTCGGAGTAAATGCGTTATTAATTTCTTTGATAAAGATTGAAATTCTATTCAATGTTGGCGACTTGGAAGATTGTATTGAATTAGGGGAAGAAATTTTCAGAAACCTAACTTTAACAACGATCGAACAAATTAAACCGAATACAATTTCAACAAAACAATTTACAGATTTGATTGTAGATGCTGCGGGATACGTAATTTTTGCAAAAATCTTACAATTAAAAACAGATACGTTCAAATTCTGCGAACTTGTTGAAAGCATTATTCCAAATCTTCCAGAATCTTACAAATTGTTTGTAGAACTAGAAAAATTAATCCACAATAAACAAGTATTCCTAGATAAAAATAAGCAACCTAGCGAACATGAAAAATTCGACAAAGTGTTATATTATATTTTAGATGCGTTTACAAATTACAAGGGCGACCCAAGTGGTTTTGCGGTAAAAATTTATCACGCAAAACTCGGAGCAAAAGCGAACAACTTAAATCAACTAGAATTGTTCTGTGACCTTATGATTGGACGTTCTTACTTCTTGTTAGAAAAATATAATAAAGCATCGACAATTTATAACAGCGTTTTGGAAACATCTCAAAACAATGGTCTAAAAAATATTTATTATTTATCTGCATATTTCACATCAGAACTTGCTATCAAAAATGGCGATACAGAAACTGCATACGGAATTATTGCAAATACAATAGTAAAATTAGAACAAAACAGAAACACAAGTGCGTTTATTTTAATGATGTTTAAATCATTATATGCAAAAATCCTAAAATTAAGAAAAGAAGACACTCAAGCAAGTTTCTGTTACAATCAAGCAAAACAAATATCAGAAATGAATCACATAAAACTTATATAAAAAATTGGAGGCATTATGAAAGTATTATTCGCAGCAGCAGAAGTTGCACCATTTTCAAAAGCAGGCGGTTTGGCAGACGTTGTTGGTAGCGTACCAAAAGAATTAGAAAAAAACGTTGAGTTAGCAATTTTTACACCACTTCACGGTTGTATTGATAAAGAAAAATTCGGCATTAAAGAATATCCAAATTCTGAAATGTGGATTACATTTGGAAACCAAGGACATAAATTTAAATTATACACTTGCAAACTTCCAGATACTAAAATTAATGTATTCTTTGTACAAAACGACTGGTACTTCGGTTGTTTCAAAGAAGTTTATCCAAAATATTTAGACACAAGATATGAACACGAAAGATATGTTGCATTCTCACTTGCAGTACTAGAATATGCAAAAGCATTGAACTTCAAAGCAGATATCGTTCACTCACACGATTGGCATACAGCAATGATTCCAATGTTTATTAAAGCAAACTACAAATACGATGAATTCTGGAACAAGGCTAAAAATGTATTCCAAATTCACAATTTGGCTTACCAAGGTATTTGGCACGAAGATGTTTTAGACTTTGCAAATATGAGAAAAGACATTGTATTTAACCAATGGGGCTTAGAACACTACGGAATGGTTAACTGGATGAAAGGTGCAATCAACTATTCTGACGCAATTTTAGTAGTTTCGCCAAAATATGCACAAGAAATTCTAACTCCTGAATTTGGTGAAGGCATGGATTACACACTAAGAATGAATCAACACAAAATTCATGGTATCTTGAATGGTATTGATTACTCTGCATTCAACCCTAAAAAAGACAAATCACTTGAAAAGAATTACGATGAAAAATCAATCAAACATAAACAAGAAAACAAAAAGAAAGTTTGCGAACACTTTGGCTTAACATACGTTCCAGATAAACCTCTTGTTGCAATGATTTCAAGACTTGTAGACCAAAAAGGTATTGACTTAATTCGTGCAGAAGAAGGCGAATTAATGAATATGCCTGCAGATTTCGTATTCTTAGGCTCAGGTGCAGACGAATACCAAAACTTGTTAATTTGGTTATCTAATAACACATCAAATATCCGTGCAGAAATCGGTTACAACGCAAAACTTGCAAACTTGATGTATGCAGGTTCTGATTTATTCCTAATGCCATCAAGATTTGAACCTTGTGGATTGAGCCAATTAATTGCAATGCGTTACGGCTCATTACCTGTAGTTAGAGCAACTGGCGGACTTGATGACACCGTTACTGGCGAACCAATGGATAAAGCAAACGGCTTCAAATTCTGGAGATATAACGGTTGGGATATGAAAGAAGCATTGTATTATGCATTCAATACATATTACAACAATCACAAAGCATTCGAAAAAATGCAAAAAAATGCTATGACAACTGACTTTAGTTGGAAAACAAGTGCTCAAAAATACTTGGATTTATACCACAGTTTAACAGCATAGTGTTTGGCTAAAAACAAATAATAAGTGTTAAAAATACCTTATTAACATTTGTAAAAATTATAAGAAAATTGTCGTCCATGACGGCAATTTTTTTTTTGAGGGTCTTTATATAAGTATCAATTCAAAAAGGTAGGAGTTTATAAAATGAACGTTAGTGCAATTAATGCAGTAAAAAACACAATGTACGCACCATCAACAAGAGCAACAGTTGTAAACAATGCTCAATCGGACATCAAACCAGCGTATAATTTCAATGCATTAGATAAAATGGGGGCATTAGGTAGAAGTTTAGTAAAACAACCTCAACAAAAATCATTAGCGGTATCATTCACAGGTTGGGCTCCAGAACCTCACAACAAAGAAACCATTAACAAAATGGTAAAAATTATGAAAGACCCTAAAGTACAAAAAATCGCTGTTTCAGGACACACATCACCTGACGGCGACAGTTTTGGTACTACTTTTGCTATGGCTAACTTGATTAACCAAGCAACAGGTAAAAAAGTTGACGTATTCGTATTTGGCGATAAATTCCCATCTCATTACGATTACTTAAACACTAACCCAGATGTTAACGTTATTGTTCATAAACCAGGAAAACCTGAACAAGCAGAAGATGTTGCAAAAAAATATGGTAAATATGACCTTGCAATCGCTTGCGACTGTGCAGAAACAAAATTAATGGCACCTGATTACAGAAAAGGTGTTATGAACAAAGCAACTTACAGTTTAAAAATTGACCACCACCCATACAAAGAAGAATACAGTGAAAAATGGGGTAAAACTTTAAACAACAAATATGCAAGAACTGCAAACTTGATTGATGATTCACTTCCTGCAGCAGCAGAAATTGCAATGCAATTTGTTGAACCTTTAGGACTTAAACCAGAAGAACTTAGAAAAGAAACAAAAGATGCAATGTTTACAGGCATGCTAACTGATACAGGCTGTTTCAAATATGCAAACACTCCAATGACATTTGAAGATGCAGCATTATTAATGAAAGCCGGCGTTAACAACCGTGAAGTTAACCTAAATGCAATGGGCAACACTCCACAAGTTGTATTAGATGCAGAAAAAGTTACATTGAACAAAATCAAATATTCAGACAACGGAAAAATTGCATACTTCATTGAAGATGCAGATATCAAAGCCGCTAAAAAGGCTTGTAAAGAAGCAGGTTACCAACAAGAAGGTAAAGATGCCGTAAAAGGTGTTTGCGGTAGACTTCCAGAACTTGAAGGTGTAGAAGTTGGCTTTAAAGTTGCAGAATTTGGTGGTTCAGCAGCACTTTCGATCAGAAGCCGTAGTTTTGATGTTTCTGAAATCGCTAGACAATATGGCGGTGGCGGACACAAAAACGCAGCAGCATTCCAAATTCCTAAAAACGGAAGAACTACAGAAGAAACTGTTGAAGCATTCGTAAAAGAATTAAGTGCAAAACTTGACCAAGCAGACCAAGAAAAAGCAAAAAAATCTGCATAAAAAAGTTTTAGAATACTCATTAGGGGGTTAAAAAGCCCCCTTTTTTATTGCTTGAAAATATTTATATTTGTGTTTTAATATAATTACTGAGATGAAAATCTCTAGTCTTAATGAAAGTAGGACAATTTATTTGTCAAAAACAATAACTTTAGCGAAATTTGCAGGTTTCTGCTACGGAGTGAAAAGAGCCGTTGAAACTGTAAAAAAACTAAAAGAAGAAAACAAAGATAAAAATATATTTATTTTAGGCGAGTTAATTCATAATTCTCAAGTTATTAAGGAATTGGAAGAACTTGGGATTAAAACTGTTGATGAATTACCTGAAAACGAAACTGGCATCTGTGTAATCAGAAGTCATGGAGCATCGCCTGAAGTTATAAAAGAAATAGAAGAAAAAGGCTTTGAACTGGTTGATTTAACTTGCCCTGACGTAAAAAAAGTTCAGCACCAAGCAATTCAACTTGCTCAAGACGGATATTATGTAATCATTGTTGGCAAAGCCGAACACCCTGAAGTTGTTGCAATTAAAGCAAATGCTCAACAATATACAGACAAAATTTTCGTTGCAAGCGATGTTTCTCAATTAGAAGAAGTGAGAGAAGAAATCAAGGCTCACAAAAAAGTTGGTGTGGTCGTTCAAACTACACAAAGAATTGAAACTTTGCAAAAAATATTGGCAGAATTAACAACTATGGCAAAAGAAATTCATCTTGTGAACACTATTTGCCAAAGCACATCAAAACGTCAAAAAGAAGCAAAAGAATTGGCACAAGTGAACGATTTGGTTATCGTTGTGGGTTCTAAAAAAAGTGCAAATACAACTCATTTGGCTGAAATTTTGACAGGAATTACAAAAACAATTCACATTGAAAACGAAACAGAACTTGACGAATACAAAGATTTAATCGAGAATGCACAAAACATTGCAATTACAGCAGGTGCATCAACTCCACAGAACATAATAGATAAAGTAAAAAATAAAATAGAAGGAGGTCAGGAATGACAAAAACACAATTAGATGAGTTCGAATCATTATTGGAAGAAACTCTATCAAAAACTTACACAGTAGCAGATATAGTTGAAGGTACTATATTGAAAAAAGAAAACGGAGGTTACTTAGTAAGCGTTAAAGGTGCTAAAACAGAAGCATTTTTACCAGAAAAAGAAATTTCTAACAACAACGATGAAAACGCTGAAAACTTACAAATCGGCGACGTTAGAGAATTCTACGTATTAAAAGAAGAAAACGATGACGATTGCATGCAATTATCATTGAAACGTATTGCATACGCTCAAGCATGGGCTCAATTAAACGACGCTAAAAACGTTGGCGATACAATCCTTGCAAAAGTTATTTCTATCGTTAAAGGTGGCGTTTTAGTTGACGTTGCTGACTTAAAAGGCTTCATTCCATCAAGCCAATTGAGAACAGGTACTCCATTCGAAGGTTTGGTTGATACAAAAATTGAAGTTAAAGTTTTAGAAGCAAATCCAAAGAAAAACAAACTTATCTTATCTCAAAGATTAGCAGTTGCTGAACAACGTAACCAAGTTGTTGACGACGTAATTTCTAAATTAGAAGAAGATATGGTTGTAAAAGGTAACGTTGTAAGAATCACTGATTTCGGTGCTTTCGTAGACATCAACGGTATCGACGGTTTATTACCAATTTCTGAAATTTCATGGCAAAGAATTAAACACCCATCAGATGTTTTAGCATTAGGCGATACAATCGAAGTTAAAATCATTAAAATTGACAAAGAATTAAAGAGAATTTCTTTGAGTTTGAAACGTATGAGCGAAAACCCATGGTTACAAATCGAAGGTAAATTCGAAGAAGGTCAAATTGTAAAAGGAACTGTTAACAAAGTTGCTACATTTGGTGCTTTCATTAACATCTTCCCTGGAGTTGAAGCATTATTACCAATCGCAGAAATGGAAGGCGAAAATCCAAACCCATTCAACCAATACAAAGTTGGTGATGAAGTTGAAGTATTAATCAAAAAATTCACTCCACAAGAACACAGAATCGCTTTAAGCGTAAAAGATATGAATAAATAGTCTATTTATTTATAAATCAAAAAGAGATTGTGAAGAATTCTTTACAATCTCTTTTTTTCTGCTTTAAAACAAATTAAAAGTGGAATATTACTATTGTAACAGACGATAAAGAGTGCCACCCTATGGAACAAGTTCTTTTGCTAAATTTTAATGAAGAACCTCTCCACTTAACAACATGGAGACGTGCTCTTGTATTATTGCTAAAGGGTAAGGCTGAATGCCTTGAAAAGATTGATGATATAGAAAATTTTATTAAAGTTGATAATACACTTATACCTAAAGTTATTAGATTAAAATATGAAATGGCAATCCCAGACAAGGGATTGCCATTTTCACGTGAAAATATATTTAAAAGAGATGAATACACTTGCCAATACTGTGGGCGAAAACTTTCGGGTAAAGAATTGACTCTTGACCACGTATACCCAAAATCAAGATTAGGCCCTGACACTTGGGAAAACATTGTCGCTTGTTGCCAAGAATGTAACCAATATAAGGCTAACAGAACTCCAAAAGAAGCCGGCATGAAATTACTACGCAGACCGTCAAGACCGTCTGATAGTAAGATGTTTGAACTTACTAAAAGCAGTAACAAAAACATTGAACATTGGCTAAAATACTACAAACACGATAAAAATATCGCTTAAAACCTAGTTGTATTGTAACAATAAGCCGAATAATTCTTTTTGCCAATCGTCTTGTTTTTCTACGTAGAAAGTAGCACCTTTCTTTTGGCACATTTGCTTGAAATCTTTTCTTGTAGATGCAGACATAATCGCAATTACAGACTCCTCATGACGTGAAGCATCTATTTTCTTCAATTCTTCAAGTAAAATAAATCCTTCACGTTCTGTTGGAATAAATAAGTCCATAATTACAAAGTCAAACGGACTTCTTTTGTATTTTTCGATTGCATCATAAATTTCTTTAGAAGAAACAGGCAAATATCCTGCACGTTTCAAAATAACGCTTAATTGATACGTAATAATGCCCAAATCGTCTACGATAAGGATTTTACCTTTTACAGGTTGACCATTTTCATCATAGAACTGTTTCTTTTCTCTGTGAATATCGCTAGGGTCAATAAATTGTAACGTAGATTGACCGTAGTTCATTGAGATACCCAATTGAGCCATTTCTGAGGCCTTTTGAACGTTTGAAACATTACCTGCGAACGTAGCCAAATCCACTTGAGTATTTTGTTGAGATGAAAAATGAGATGAATGTGAAGAAAAATCTTCACTTGAAGAAGAACTAGAGTCATCTCCCGCACCACTTTTGTGTCTTTTTTTATTTTTTGATTTCAATTCTTCGTTTTCATCTTTTAAATGCTTAACCATAAGCCCAACTTCGTAAAGTTGTTTTTTTAAGTTTACAAGCGTAATATCAGCACTTGACGGTGTAACGGCATCGGTTATTTCAAATAATTTTGAAATAAAACTATCATCAAGTTCAATATTATATTTATCAGCCATAGAATAC
>CAVFCO010000002.1:0-23626 GCA_963620955.1 Alistipes senegalensis
AACGGTTGGGTATCAACAACATTACCACTTTGCTTAAACGGTAACCTTGTTGAGGGAATCAGAATGAGATTTGAAAACGGTAAAGCAGTTGAGGTTTACGCAGACAAAAACCAAGAATTATGGCGTGAACACATCAAATCTGCTGAGGGTGGCGATATGTTAGGTGAAGTTGCACTTGTTGCAAACTCTCCAATTTTCCACACTGGCAGAGTATTCAATAATACTCTATTAGATGAAAATGCTGCTTGCCACATCGCAATTGGTGCAGGTTTTGACGATTGCCTTGACGGTGCAGAAGATATCAAAGATTATAAAGAACGTCAAAAATACATGAACGAAAATAACATCAACGATTCAAATATCCACACAGACTTTATGATTGGTGGACCAAACGTAGTTGTTGAAGGTGTTAAAGAAGATGGAACAAAAGTTACTCTTATCAAAGATAACCAATTCCAAATATAATCGATTGATTAAAATATTAGTAAAAGGCGGATTTTCGATAAATCGAAAATCCGCCTTTTCTTTTAAGATACTGCAATGACAATGTACAAAAAGAGGCACGATTGCTACGCAACCGTGCCTCTTTTAAAAACTTTTAAGTCAAAATAACAATCACCGAACCAACAATCATAATCAAAGTTCCGATTAACTTCTTTTTCATATCGGTTTCGTGGAAAAATTTATATCCAAACCATAAATTTACAAGTGTTGAAAGTTGGAACAGTGCAAGAGCATAACCAACTTCAATATGTTTAAACACATAGTTTGTAGTCAATTGCATGGTTGCAAGCATCGAGCAAACTATCACGTATTTTTGAACATCTACTTTTTTGATTAGTGCAAAGTTTTTTCTGAACAAAATTATTAACCAAAAAGCAAAAAACGCACCCGCCCAACACCAAAGCATAAAAGAGATTACAGGTGAAGACAATAAAATAACTTTTTTCAAAAATACTGCTTCAATCCCCATTAGAAATAATGCTGTAAATCTTAAAATGATGTCTTTTCGTTTCAATAATTCAAGAGAAAACCCCTCTTTTTGAGTATCAAAAACAAACCAACTGCCCCAAATAATCAAAACCATACCTAAAACACCGACAATTGATGGAATTTCGTGCAAAACAACTATCGCAACAAGCATTCCGACAATACATTTGTAAGAATTTATAGGTCCTAAAACAGAAAGTTCACCTATTTGCAAGGCTTTTACAAGGCAAGCATTTCCGACAGAACACAAAAAGCCAGCAATTATTGCATAAATCCAAAATTCTTTTGGCAAAACTGCCCAATTAATTTGAAACGCAAACGGAATGCATAAAATACTCAAGATAAAATATGTGTAAAAATTGCATAGCAAAGAAGAATTCTCTGCACAAATTTTCTTTTGAAAAACATTTGCAAGCGGATTAGAAACCACTCTTAAAAATAATGCGGTTAATGTTCCAAACATAATTTAAAATTCCTAGTTAAATCTAGTTCTTGTCAAATCTGCTTTTCTTAATCTTATGCTTTCTGGTGTAATTTCGGCCAATTCATCATCTGCAATATAATCAAGTGCTTCTTCTAAAGATAACAACTTAGGTGCTTTCAAAACAACCATAGCATCAGCAGTTGAAGTACGCATGTTAGTTAACTTTTTAGTCTTACATACATTTACAGCAACATCTTGTGCTCTGTTACCTTCACCAACAATCATTCCTTTGTAAACTTTAGTTTTTGGAGTGATGAAGAAAGTACCTCTATCAGCAAATTGGTCTAACGCATAAGGAACGGCTTCACCTTGTTCCCAAGCAATCAAAGAACCCATTCTTTGTTTTGGAATATCACCTGCTAAAGTATCGTACTTGTTAAATGTATGGTACATAATACCTTCACCACGAGTTAAACGAATAAATTCACCTTTAAATCCGATTAAACCTCTTGCAGGGATTACAAATTCTAATTTTGAACGAACACCTGTTGATTGCATATCCAACATTTGGGCTTTTCTGCCGGCTAAACGTTCGATACAAGAGCCTGTGCATTCATCTGGAACATCTAAGAACAAGTTTTCATAAGGTTCCATTTGAACACCGTCAATAGTTTTATAAATTACTTCTGGTTTTGAAACTTGGAATTCGTATCCTTCACGACGCATAGTTTCAATTAAGATACTCAAGTGTAATTCACCACGACCTGAAACAATCCATTTATCTGTATTTTCAGTATCTTCAACTCTCAAACTTACGTTCTTTTCAAGTTCATCATATAATCTTTTTCTCAATTGACGAGAAGTTACAAATTTACCCTCAGTACCAGCGTATGGGCTGTCATTAACAGAGAAATTCATTTGCAATGTAGGTTCGTCAATATGAATTAATGGCAATGCCTGAGGATTATCAAGTGATGAAATAGTTTCACCGATTTGAACTTCTGGGAATCCGGCAATACCAACAATATCACCTGCTGATGCTTCTTGAATTTCAACACGACCTAAATCGTGGAAACCAAATAATTTTGTAACTTTACATCTTTGAACAGAGCCGTCTGCTTTAATCAAAGATAAAGTTTCTTGAGATTTCAAATGACCGTTTTTAATTCTACCGATTGCGATACGTCCAACGTAATCGTTGTAATCAAGTGTTGTAACGTGGAATTGAAGATTTGCATCTGCATCACCCTCTGGGCATTTAATGTTTTCAATAATGCAATCCATTAATGGTGCAATGTTGTCGCTTTCATCTTCCAATTCTTTTTTTGCAAAACCTTGTAATGAACTTGCGTAAATTACAGGGAAATCAATTAAATCTTCGTTATCAGTTAATTCTGTGAATAAATCGAATACTTTGTCTAAGGCTAAATCAGGCTCTGCTGCCGGTTTATCAATTTTGTTAATAACAACGATAATTCTCAAACCTAATTCCAAAGCCTTTGACAATACAAATCTTGTTTGAGGCATTGGACCTTCTGCAGCATCAACGATTAATAATGCACCGTCAACCATACCTAATACACGTTCTACTTCACCACCAAAGTCTGCGTGGCCTGGGGTATCTACAACGTTGATATGGTAGCCTTTGTAGTCTACTGAAATATTTTTAGAAAGAATTGTGATACCACGTTCTCTTTCCAAATCGTTAGAGTCCAAAACGCAAGCCTGAACTTCTTGGTTATCTCTGAAAACACCACTTTGTTTCAACATACAATCTACCATTGAAGTTTTACCGTGGTCTACGTGAGCAATAATCGCAATATTGCGTAAATTTTTAATATCCATAATTCCATCTTTTCTATTTCGTTGTGTACATTAATATAAATAACACAAAAAATTTTTTAGAGCAAAGAAATTTTTCCAGTATCAAAATGGAAGTGAGCACTTACAATTTCAAGTTTTCCATTTTTAACTGCTTCATTGATAATCATAGAACGTTCAATCAATAATTTTTTAAGAGTTTGAGTGTGTTCTTTTGTGATTTCATCGTAGTGTAAATGCCCTTGTTCTTCAATAATAGGACATAAATTGCTCATAATTGATGTGTAAGACTCTTTGTTTTCTGTGTAATAGTCTTTTGCATATTTTGTAACACCGCAATCATCGTGTCCCAACATAATCAATAAAGGTGCTTTCAATTTTGAAACACCAAATTCAAGACTTTCAAGGATATCAAAAGTCAAACCGATTGTTGCACCAGCAGTTCTAACCACAAAAAGTTCTCCAATTCCGCAATCAAAAATAACTTCAGGAATTACACGAGAGTCTGAGCAACTTAAAATAATAGTTTTAGGTTCTTGATGAGTCATAAATTGTCTTAGAGTGTCAAGATTACGAGTATGACAAGAGCATTCTCCTTTTACAAAGCGGTCATTACCGTCCATTAATCGCTGTAACTCATGTTTTTGAATATCATTCATAAATATTATATCCTTTCATGCAAATATCTACTATAATTATAAGTATAATTTTAACATTGAAAGAAAGAGGTTACAATGACTAAGACAACTATGTTTACAAATTTAAAAGGTAATCTTTTTGGTGGCATCACGGCTGGTGTTATCGCATTACCTTTAGCCTTAGCCTTTGGGGTAGCCAGCGGATTAGGTGCAGGAGCAGGGCTTTGGGGTGCGATTATAGTCGGATTTTTTGCGGCTATTTTTGGCGGAACAGCAACCCAAATTTCTGGGCCAACAGGACCAATGACAGTCGTTATCGCATCTTTGGTTTTGGCTTATCCAAATAATCCAAAAGTTATTTTTATGGCAATATTTTTAGCCGGATTGTTTCAAATTTGCTTGTCCTTTACCGGAGTTGCAAAATTTATTCACTTCGTGCCATATCCTGTAATCTCAGGGTTTTTAAGCGGTATTGGGGTAATTATCATTTCACTTCAAATCGCACCATTTTTGGGATTACAAGCAAGCGGAACTCCTATTGAACAATTGTTTCACGTTGCAAAACATCTTCCTGAGATAAGTATTTCAGCGGTTATTTTAAGTTTAATCGCTTTAGGAATAATCTTTTTAACTCCTAAAAAAATTGCAAAATATTGCCCAACTTCGCTTTTGGCACTTGTAGTTGCAACAGTTGTAGCAATAGCATTTCATTTTGATGTAAAAACAATCGGAGAAATTCCTCTAGGTTTGCCTCATTTTGAATTAGGAACGATTTCATTCCACGATTTCCAATCAATAATTCCATTGGCTCTAACACTTGCAGTACTTGGCTCAATCGACTCATTATTGACTTCACTCGTTGTAGATTCATTAACGAACACTAAACACGATTCTAACAAAGAATTAGTTGGGCAGGGTATCGGTAACGCAATTGCAGGTATGTTCGGCGGTCTTGCAGGTGCAGGTGCAACAATGAGAACACTTATCAATATTAACAGTGGTGCAACAGGAAGATTGTCTGGTGTTGTGCATTCAATCTTTTTAATTTGTGTAGTGCTATTTTTAGCACCGTTTGCTTCACAAATTCCACTTGCAGTACTTGCTGCAATTCTTATCAAAGTCGGAATTGATATTATTGATTATAAATATTTAAAGGTATTAGTGCATTCTCAAAAAGCAGATATTTTAGTAATGGCAACTGTTTTCGTTTTAACAGTTTTAGACGATTTAATTTTCGCAGTTGGCGTTGGCATTGTACTTTCAGCATTGCTATTTGCAATCCGTTCATCAAAAGACCTGAAAGTTAACACATACGACCACGAAATCCCTTACCTTGACGGAGATTGCAAACTATATCTAGGTATTCTTCACATTGACGGAATGTTCTTCTTTGGTTCTGCGTCAACTGTTCTTGCCAGAAGTGAAGCACTTTTGACAAAAGAAACAATTATTGTAGACTGTCAAAAAATTACATCGATGGATATTTCAGCAACTTTTGCACTTGAAAATATGATTTCAAGATTAAAAGGGGATAATATCCACGTAATTGTTGTATTTAACAACACAAAAATTGCTAGAGAACAATTGTTCAGCGGACTTTCAGAAAGCATTAGCAGAGAAGATATTACATTATCCGTAAATCGAGCAATCGAAAAAGCGGTTAAATACCACTCAAAAAATGCAAAATAAAATAAAGACAAACAGGGGTGGTTACTTCGTAACCGCCCCTGTTTTATTATTTAAAAACATTTAAAATTAATTATCCTTCAACAACAGAAATATTTAAAATTCCTGAATTTCTTGCGTTGTCCATAAGTCTAACAACAGCACCGTGAGTTGAATCAGGTTGAGATTGAATTAACAAACCATCTGGTTTATCAACCGCACCTTTTTTCAAGACTTCAGGAAGTTCTTCTAATGAAACTTCTTGTTCGTCAATAAAATACTTATCGTCGTTTGTTACAAGAACATTCAACAATTTAGTATCTTTCTTCAGATTTTCTTGTTTAACAATTTCAGGAACTGTCAAATTAAGCCCTTGATTATCTAACAAAGGTGCAATTACCATCATGATAATTAACAATACAAGAAAAATATCTGTTAATGGTGTGATATTAATTTCGTTAAAAGTATCTCGTTTATTACCTGCCATATTAATCAACCCATTCTTCATCACGTGGAAGACGAGAAACCGGTTCTCTATCAGAATCCATTTTTGCTCTTGGCATAACTACAGATTCATCTTGTTCCACAGTATTACCTGTCATATTCTCATTTTTTAATTCGTTTTGTTCTTTTTTGCTTAAAGGTTCACCGGCAACAACAAGTTTTTCGTAACCAGCCTCTTGTGCAGCGTCCATAATCTTTAAAACTATAGAGTTTTTAGCACTTTCGTCGGCTTTTACTACAACTTCTTTCTTTTCTAAAGTATTTACAATAGCACCTAATTCAGATGCTAGAGAATCTACAGAAATTTGTTTGCCGTTAACGTAAAGTAAACCCTCTTTTGTAACAGAAACAGTACAATTTTTCTGTTCAATAGAAACCCCACTGTTGATTTCAGGGATATTAATATCATTGTCCATTGATTGGAAAGTAGGTGCTACAACCATCATGATGATTAGAAGTACCAAGAAAATATCCGTTAACGGAGTGATATTAATTTCTGTAAAAAGAGCCTCTTTACCCTTATTAGTTTTCATTGCCATTTTAAATTAATCCTTATAAAGCAATATTAGAAGATGATTGAGTTTCTACGTCTTCGTTAGAATCAACAAAACTCAAGAATAACAATTTGATTAAGTTAAAATCATCTTCGTAATGTTTAACAACTGATTGGAAGTAGTTATAGAAAATAACTGCAACAATCGCAACACCAAGACCGAAAGCAGTAGCAATCAGTGCTGAACCGATACCCATTGCAACTGCAGCAGATTGGTTACCTTGAGTTGCTAAATCTTGGAAAGTATAAAGAATTCTAACAACTGTACCGAACAAACCTAAGAATGGGCAAACACCACCGATTGTACCAAGTACAGTTAAGTGATTTTCTAACTTTCTTGTTGCTAAAGTTGAAGCGATATCAAATGAACGAGAGAAGCCTGATTTTTGTTCAGAGAAAATTCTAACTGCTTCTTCTGTAACTTCACCGATTACACCGCCTAATTGAATTGACAAGTTTTGAGCACCTGACAAGTTGTTTTTAGCAAGTTCTTTTTGTAATTTTGGAATAAATTGAACAACATCTCTTTTATTTTGATTGTAAAAAGAGTATCTGTTGATAGCAACGGTTACAACCAAGATTGAACAAATCAAAATCGGAGTTAAAACCGGCCAGTCTAATTGAATTGAATGAATAAGTAATTCCATGTTTTTGTCCTTTATTTATATTGTACTAACTAACTTTTCTTTTTTCTTTTTTCTTTCTATCTGTAACTTCCGCCAAATACGTTGTAGTCAAATGTGAATTGAATATCAACGCTTGAACCTTTGAAGTTTGCAGGTAGTGGTCTAAATGGTGCAGTTGCGTGAACTGCGTTGATTGCGGCTCTATCTGCTGCTTGCAAACCAGAAGATTTGTAAACTGAGCAAGATAGCAATCTACCATCTCTTGCAATCTTGAATAACAAGACTACACGTTTACTTTCGTTACCTTTTGGAGGATCCCAGTTCATCTTGATACGACGTTGTAAATCTCTCATGTATGGTCCGAAATCTGGAGCAGCAACTGCATCAATACCAGGTCTACCGCCACCACCACTTGGGTTACCGTAGTTACCTGTACCGCCTCTGCTTGCTGAAGTTCCGTGAGAACCAGCACTTGTGCCTGAACCAGTACCTTTATAAGTTGGTGCTAGAGATGGTGTTGGTGAATAACTTCCGCCAGCATGTCTGCTTGCTGTACCTGAACCACCTACTGGACCTGTCGATAAACTACCTTTTGAAGCACTTGGTGGTACTGGAACATTAAATGATGTTTTTGGAGTTGTAGTAACACGTGGTGCTGCAGTCGGTTTTGGCGACGGTTTTACACTCGGTGGTGCTGGTTTTGGAGCAGTTGTATTTTTAGCCGGTTGCGGAGATGCTTTTTTAGCCGGTGCCGGTTTTGAAACTGCCTTTTGATGTGCAGGATTTTTAACTACAGGCTTTTTAACCGGTGATTTTGAAGCAACTGATGAGGCTTTCGGCTTTTGAGTTTTTGCAGGTTTTGGTGATGGCATTGAAACTTTTCGTTTTGGATCATTTTTTCCGCCACCACGAGAATTAATATCTGCTCTATATGGAGTTTTTTTGTTAATTGGCATCGCTTCACGTTCTACCAATACAAACTCAATATCATTCATTTTTGGTTTTGGTTTATCTACAACAAACAAGTTAATACCCAAAAGCATTAAAACGATTGCTATAAACCAAACTAAGAAAACTACAGCAGGGTGTAAAATTGTTGATAAAAACAATGCTTTCTTAAATGAAATATAATTTTTTTCATCACGAATAACCGCCGGAGTTGTATATGCTCCGTTGTTTTCGTCGTCTTCAATTATTTTGTTGATGTTTCCTAGAATTGACATTTTAATCCCACTATTTTTACTATTTATTTTATAGTTTTAGACTTAATATAAAATAAAATTATTCCCCATTTTTCTAATCTTCGTAACTAAAAGACGATGGTTGAACTGTAATTGGTTGAGTTAAAAGTAAATCCACTGATGAATTTGCAGGAATAATTACATCATTACCTTTTACAGTACCGGCCTTAATCAAGCCACCGCCAGCACCTACTGCAGTGCCTAAAGCAGCACCTTGACCAACACTTCCCCCAGCCAAAGCACCAAACACTAAACCTGTTACAGCACCAGCAGCAGAACCTACGGCCATATCTTTAGCATATTCTTTTGTTACGTCCATTTTTGTTCCACCAACCAGCAAACCAGAACCGTCATTTGTTCTGATAACTCCGTTGATTGGAATTTGAACACCTTGTGGTGTTGTAATTTGTGTGAACGTAATTTTTAATTGACCATTCATTGCTCCATATTTTGCTTTTTTAGCAACTGTAACTGTACCTGTTACAAGACTTCCAGCAGAAGCAATTAATTGGTTATTATAGTAAAAGTCTGAACCTAAAGCCATTTGAACCAATTGACCTTGAGTTAATGAATTTGAAGCAAGTTCTCTTGTTGTAACAACTGGAACAGTTGAACCGGCAGGAACACTAACCAAGTAACCTTTCAATGGTTGACCTGTGTATGTTTGACTTTGTGAATCATAATTAAAATTTGATGCCGCAAAAGATGCATTTGTAAATAAAAATGCTGAAACTAATGCTAAACTAATTTGTTTTTTCATTGATACATATCCCTTATAAAAGTATACCAATGACATTGTATTTATTTTTTTAAATCGTGTCAATTTGTTAAGGTATGTGTAATCCATGCCGGACTAGACAGAACGATTAAAAGATCTGCACCCGCTGCAA
Organism: Alistipes senegalensis; assembly: GCA_963620955.1. Classification (GTDB taxonomy): domain Bacteria; phylum Cyanobacteriota; class Vampirovibrionia; order Gastranaerophilales; family Gastranaerophilaceae; genus UBA6984. The sequence goes on from CAVFCO010000002.1 coordinate 9,353, forward strand.
CAGTAAGGTGTTCTCCCATTTTACGTTCTGGGCCTGGAACATACTTAATTGTACCAATTCCGAAACCTTGTTGAAAATGAGGTTGCTTATGCCAAACTGCTGGGTCTGTTAATTCGCCACCAATTAAATTACCATTATTTGTATAAATATAACCTCTCATCGGAATTTCAAAACCGTCAGGCAAAACCATTTTCGTAATTTTTACAACCATTGAAGCATTTGTACCAACAATTGGTTCATTCATTTTTTCAATAAACCCATGAAAAATAGTTCCCTTAGGAATTAATTTCATATCCTGCATATATGTGTCATTCGTTGCGGTAAATGAAACTTTTGTTGTTTCATCGCAATATTTTGTCGAAAATTCTCTCAAATTAATAACTTGAATTAATGTACCTGTTGGCAATTCAATTCCGTCATAACTACGAAGTTTAAGATTTCTTTCATCGTTAAGTTCAATGGCATTTACATTTATGCCAAAGATTATTAAGACAAAAAACAATACTAAAAATAACTTCTTCATAGTCCTAGTATAATTATATTTTTGAAAAATTCAAATCGTTAGATTAAATGATTTTGAAAAAGTAATTAAAATAATTCTTTAATAGATTTGAAAATTTTATCTGTAATTTCAACAATATATTCTTGAGATACAAGACCATTGATAATTACATCGGCAATAGGATAAGTTGGTCTAATGTATTGTTGAGCAGTTTTGTTAACATCTTTGAATTGCAAATCTGCGGCTTCACCTGTTTTGCCACGAGATGCAGCACGTTTATACCATCTATCTTTTAAAACTTCTAATGGAGTAAATACGTAGACTTTAACGTCCATAATATCTCTTACAGTTTCGTGTAAAACGTATAAGCCCTCTGTTAAAATAATTTTTGCAGGATTTTTTTCATCTCCGTCAGGAGTAGATTCACAAGTTACGAAATTGTATTTTGGAGAACGAACTTTTTTTCCATTTTTTAGTGCTAATAAATGTTCTCTCATAAGAGGTAAATTGATTGCATCAGGAGTATCAAAACTAAAACCTGTTTTAAATAATTCCTCGTAACTTCCTGCTTCTTTTAATTCTTTTGAAGTGTCTTTGTAATAATCATCTTGGCGGATTACAGTATAAATTCCATCTTTAGAACCTTTAACGCATGCCTTTGTTGTATTATCAACGAAAACTGTTTTACCAGAAGCACTTTCACCTGTAATCGCAATTAAAAAAGTTTTTTTCTTTTCTTCAACAACTTTTCTTGCAATATTCATGATAAAGTTGTCTGTCGTACGCAAAAACAAAGGTTGTGGTTGTTTTTTATCGTATTCCAAAATTTCTTTTAATGTGTCAACGATTTTTGTAATCATTTCCATATCTCTACCGCTGGAATAGAAATTATAACCTGTTAATAAATCATCCATAATCTTTTTCACCCATGCTTTTGTGAGTACTATTAATAACTATTGTACTTTAAACAATTAAAATTTTTCAATAATATATTAACAATATGAAAAAAAATTAATACTTTACTAAAATTTTTGTGTCGATTAAAATAGAAACGTAGAGAAAATACAATTTTTTACACATAAAAGGAGATAAAAAATGAAAAAATCAGTTAAAGATTTAGGTGATGTTCAAGGAAAAAGAGCATTAGTCAGAGTTGACGTTAACGTTCCATTAGACGCAGACAAAAACGTAACAGATGACACAAGAATTCAAGCAATTTTACCAACAGTAAGATTCTTACAAGAAAAAGGTGCAAAAATCATTTTAATGGCACACTTAGGTAGACCACAAAAATTAAAAGAAGGTCAAAAACTTGAAGATTTATCACTAGAACCAGTTGCAAAATATATGTCAAAAGTTTTAGGTCAAGAAGTTAAATTTGTTAAATCACCAGTTGGCGAAGGTGCTGATAAAGAGTTAGCAGATTTACAAGACGGACACGTTGCATTGTTAGAAAACATTCGTTATTACAAAGCAGAAGAAGCAAAAGATGACGATATGACATTTGCGGAAGAACTTGCAAAATTAGGTGATTTCTATGTAAACGACGCATTCGGTGCAGCACACAGAAATCATACTTCAACAGCAAAAGTTGCTAAATTAGTAAAACCAGCAGTTTCAGGTTTATTAATGGAAAAAGAAATCAGATGCTTATCACAAGCATTAGATAACCCAACAAGACCATTCACAGCAGTTGTTGGTGGTGCCAAAGTTTCTTCTAAAATCGGTGTTTTAGAAAACTTATTAGACAAAGTTGATAACATGATTATCGGCGGTGGCATGGCTTACACATTCGTAAAAGCAAACGGCGGTAAAATTGGTGATTCAATTTGTGAAGACGACCAATTAGAAGTTGCAAAAGCAATCGAAAAGAAAGCACAAGAAAAAGGTGTTAACCTAGTAATGGCAACAGACGTTTTAGTAACAAACGATTTCTCTGGAAACGGCACAAACAAAGTTGTACCAATCAAAGAAATTCCAGACGGATTTGAAGGCGTTGATGCTGGTCCAAACTCACAAAAAGCATTCGAAGAAGTTATCAAAAATTCAAAAACAATTCTTATGAATGGTCCAGTAGGTGCATTTGAAAACCCTGCATTTGCAGAAGGAACAAAAGCAATCCTTAAAGCAATCGTAGAAGCAACTAAAAATGGTGCAACTTCTGTAATCGGTGGTGGCGATTCAGTTTCAGCCGCTAAAAAATTCTGTAAAGCAGAAGACTTCACTCACGTATCAACAGGTGGTGGTGCTTCATTAGAATTCATCGAAGGTAAAGTATTACCAGGTGTTGCTGCTTTAGACGAAAAATAGTTTTTTAATCTAAAACAAAACTAAAAAAGGCTTACAAATAAAATTGTAAGCCTTTTTATTTTGGTTTACGAGTTTTTGTAAAATGCATTTTACAAAAACACTATTTTTGCAATTTTGTAAAATGGAGATTTAATAAAAACATTAAAAAAGGCTCGGAATATTTAATTCCGAGCCTTTTAGTATATCTATACACCTTATACTAAATTCAATGCGATAGATGGTGCTTGGTTTGCTGTTGCTAACAAACTTGCTGATGTTTGTTGAAGAATTTGTTGTTTAATATAGTTTGAAGATTCTTCAGCGATATCAGCATCTTTAATCAACGAACTTGCAGAAGTTAAGTTTGTTTGCATAACGTTTGCTGATTCCATTGCTGATGTAATTGCAGATTGTTTACCACCTATTTGAGTTTGTGCATTTGTGATTTTTTCAATAGCAGCATCGACTTTAGTTAGGTACTCTCTTGCTGTTGCATCATCTTCAAATTTAACATCATCTGTCAATTCCAAACCTTCTCTTGTTGATTTTTGGAATACATTAGAGTCTAATTCAATAACACTATTTTCATCTGATGTTATACCAACTTGAAGTTTTACACTTGTTATTGAACCATCTAACAACTTTTTACCGTTGAATTCAGTTGACTTAGCAACACGGTCAATTTCTTTTAATCTTGCATTAATTTCAGTATTAATTGCGTTTAAAGCATCTGTACCATAAGTACCGTTTGCTGCTTGTTCAGTCAAATCTCTGATACGAGTTAAGTTGTCATTAATAGTAGTCATAACACCTTCCATAGTATCTAACATTGAAGCACCCATTTGAGCATTGTCTTGAGCAACTTTTAATGAACTAACTTGGTAGTCTAATTTGTTTGCTACTGCTAAACCTGCTGCATCATCTTTAGATGAATTGATTTTCAAACCTGTTGACATACGTTCCATAGCAGTGTTCATTTTGTTTGTTGCTTTGTTCAAAGCAGATTGTGCTGTAAGTGAAGGAATGTTTGTGTTTACTGTAATTGCCATAAGCGATCTCCTTTCGTGATTGATACACTACGAATCCGTGTAGCGTACTGTTACGCTCCTTGCGCAACAATCAAAGTGACAACGATTACATACAACATTATTTGTTATGTATACTTACTTAATACCACAGAGTAATTTTTTCTAACACCATGAAATTAGATTATTTACAAAAGTTTACAATAATTTTATAAAAGAAAACTTTTTATAACCTTTGTTTGTGCCTCTGCTTCTAGCAAAAAGGCATCATGACCTGCAGGAGATTTTATCTCTAAAAACGATACATCTTTACCAGTTTTCATTAATGCATTAACCATTTCTTTTGATTGAGCAGGAGAAAACAACCAATCTGAAGAAAAACATATAATTAAGAATTGAGAATTTGTTTTAGAAAAAGCATTTTCAAGAGAGCCGTACTCTTGAGCGATATCAAAATAATCACACGCACGAGTTATATATAAATAACTGTTTGCATCAAATCTATCGACAAAAACTTGTCCTTGGTGTTCAAGATAACTTTCTACCTGAAATTCAATATTAAAATCAAAATCAGGTTTTTCTTTGTTCTGCAATTTACGTGCGAACTTGTTATGCATAGCATCTTCTGACAAATAAGTTATATGTCCAATCATTCTTGCAATTGCAAGCCCTTTTTCTGGGTGTTCTTTGCCGTAATAATTTCCATTGTTAAAATTTGGGTCCGATAAAATTGCATTTCGTCCAACTGCGTTAAAAGCAATATTTTGAGCCGATAAACGAGGAGAACAAGCGATAATAATCGTTTGTTTCACATATTCCGGATATGCAATACTCCATTCTAAGGCTTGCATTCCACCCATTGAACCACCAGCGACAACCATTTGTTTAATTCCAAGTTCGTCCACAAGAAGTTTTTGAACTTTAACTGAATCCGCAATTGTAATTACTGGAAAATCAAGTCCCCACTCTTTGCCTGTTGCGGAATTAATCGAATTTGGTCCTGTTGTACCTTTGCAACCGCCAAGCATATTTGAACAAACGACAAAATATTTATTTGTATCAAATGCTTTACCCTCACCAATCATATCGTCCCACCAGCCGGCTTTTTTATCACCTTCATGATAGCCAGCAGCATGAGCATCGCCTGTTAGGGCATGCATAATCAATATTGCATTGTCGCCAGTTTCATTCAATTTGCCGTAAGTTTCGTATGCAACTTGAATGTTATCCAAAGTTTTACCACAATCCAGTTGAATTGTTTTATCAAAATTTATATATTGAGTTTCTACAATATTTTTCTCCATATAATATTTATCTCATAAAATATTGTTAATGCAAATTTGTACATAACCTTATTTTTGATATAATAATGTTGTAAGTAAATTAAAAAAGGATAAAATATATGAGCGGACATTCAAAATGGGCAACAACAAAACATAAAAAAGCAAAAGTTGACTCACAAAGAGCAGTAGTTTTCCAAAAATTTTCAAGAGAAATTATCGTAGCATCAAGACTTGGTGGCGGTGATTTAAAAGCAAACTTCAGATTAAGAACTGCTGTTGAAAAAGCAAAAGCAGCAGGACTTCCAAACGACAACATCAAACGTGCAATCGACAAAGGTTGTGGTGCAGGTCAAGCAGAAAACTACGAAGAATTAACTTACGAAGGATACGGTGCTGGTGGTGTTGCTATTGTAATCGAAGCAATGACAGATAACAGAAATCGTACAGCAGGTGATATCAGAAGTTACTTCACAAAATTCAATGGAAATTTAGGTGAAACAGGTTGCGTAGGTTGGATGTTCAAACAATACGGTATGATTACATTCCCTAAAACTGTTGATTATGACAAATTAGTTGAAGAAGCAATCAACTTAGGTGCAGAAGATATTCTTGATGATGACGAAGAAGAATACAAAATTCTAACTGCAGTTTCAGACTTGCAAACTATTTCAGAAGGTCTTGAAGCAGCAGGATTTGAACACACAACAGCAGAATTTACAAGAATTCCAGAAAACACAATTGAAGTTACAGACGAAGCAACAGCAACTGCTGTGATGAGATTGTTAACAAAAATCGAAGAACACGACGACGTTCAAAACGTATATTCTAACTTCGATATTTCTGACGAACTTATGGAAAAAATCGACGGAACATATTAAAAAGCCTGATGAAGTGCTAATTTGCGACAGCAAATTAAAAACGAAATCAAAGGCTATGCGTACCCGAATAATCCAAGATTTTCGGAAAAGTAAAGCAATAAAGATGCCGTAACAAGTACGGCATGACAGCCCGAACAGAGCAATGAGCGAAGCGAAAGATGAACAAACATAAACGGAAATGTTGAATTTACGTTTTGTTTGTGAACGGTTGCGTTTAACGTGAGGGCGTATTTGAGAGCAGAAGTACCCTTTTCGTCATACCGCATAAGTGAAACGCATTGCGGTATCTTAGCTCACATACTTTTAGATTCCGTAACATGTATGCAGACGTTATTCAAAATATTGATATAATTTGTCATATCGATTAAACAAAGTGAATTACAATATCTATTAAAAAAACTCGTAGACAAAAGTCTACGAGTTTTTTATTACTTTTTTAACAAATGTAAAAAAATATTTTTTAAGGTAGCAAAAAAATTTATTACGATTTTTGTATGAGCAGAAATAGTTATTATAGGAGATATGAAATAATGGTATCTGTTACCCCAATCACAACAGCAGAATACAAAAATAATAAATTCGCAGTTCTAAACGAACAAATTTACGGATATAAACATGGCATTCGTCCACTTGTATTACAAACAATGCAAATGGAAGATAAAGATGCAATTGAACAACGTTTGAAACGTGATAACTTGAATTATCACTTACAACCAGCCCCTGGTGGAAAAAATTTGAACGTATTTTTAGGCGACAAACCTTGCGTTGATGTTGTTAAAACTTTTGGAGATACACCTCTTAGTAAACTTACTCCGGAAAAAGACTTTATTCTAGGCATTTTGTTAGGTTACGATAAAACTAAACAATGCGAAAGATATTTGAAATTAAAAGAAAAAGAAGCAGCACAAAATAAATTAAATGTTGTTGCATAATCAAGAGTAGATGAGTAATATATAAAAAAAGGCGATTTTGATAAAATCAAAATCGCCTTTCTATTTATTCAGAATTTATTATTCTTTTGTGTATTCTGCATCAATTACATCATCGTCGTTGTTGTTTGAACTATCTGATGATGAACTTGCTGATTCGCTAGAGCCTGCGTTTGCAGATTCATCTTTTTGAACTGCTTCGTATGCTTTTTGAGAAATTGCGAACATTGTTTGTTGTAATTCTTCTGACAATTTTTTAATTTCATCAGCAGGTTTATTTTCATCTAATGCTTTTTTCAAAGATTCTTTTTGTTCATTCAATTTATCTTCGTCAGCCTTGTCGATTTTACCTTCAAAGTCTTTTACAATTCTTTCTGCAGAAGAGATTAAAGAGTTTGCATTATTTTTGATTTCTGCTTCTTCTTTTTTCAATTTATCTTCAGCAGCATTTGCTTCTGCTTCTTTAACCATTTTATCGATATCATCGTCAGAAAGGTTAGAAGAGTTTGTAATTGTAATTTTTTGTTCTTTGTTAGTTGCTTTATCTTTTGCAGAAACATTTACGATACCGTTAGCATCAATATCGAATGTAACTTCGATTTGAGGAACACCACGCATTGCAGGAGCGATACCTTCAAGTCTGAACATACCTAAAGATTTGTTATCTTTAGCCATTGGTCTTTCACCTTGTAAAACTTGAATATCTACTGCTGTTTGGTTGTTTTCTGCAGTTGAGAATACTTGAGATTTTGAAACTGGGATTGTAGTGTTACGAGGAACTAATGCAGTCATAACGCCACCTAAAGTTTCAATACCTAATGTTAATGGAGTTACATCTAATAAAACGATGTCTTTAACTTCACCTGCAAGTACACCGGCTTGAACAGCAGCACCAACTGCAACTACTTCATCAGGGTTTACTGATTGGTTAGGTTCTTTACCTGTGTAATCTTTAACCAATTGTTGAACTGCTGGGATACGGCTTGAACCACCAACTAATACAACTTCGTTGATGTCAGATTTTGAAATGCCAGCATCATGAATTGCTTGTTCAACTGGTTTTTTACATCTTTCTAATAAGTCGTGGCAAAGTTCTTCGAATTTTGCACGAGTTAATTGCATATCTAAGTGTTTTGGACCGTTAGCATCAGCAGTGATGAATGGTAAGTTGATTGTTGTTTCAACTACTGAAGACAATTCGCATTTTGCTTTTTCTGCTGCTTCTTTAATACGTTGCATTGCTTGTTTATCTGAACGTAAGTCGATACCTTCGGCTTTTTTGAATTCATCACAAATCCAGTTCATAACTTTTTCATCAAAGTCATCACCACCTAAGTGAGTATCACCTGATGTTGATAAAACTTCGTGAACGCCATCACCGATTTCTAGAATAGATACATCGAATGTACCACCACCTAAGTCGAATACCAAAACTTTTTCAGGTTTATCTTTTTCCAAACCATAAGCCAAAGCAGCGGCTGTCGGTTCATTTACGATACGAAGTACATCTAAGCCAGCGATTTTACCAGCATCTTTTGTTGCTTGACGTTGTGCATCGTTAAAGTATGCTGGAACTGTGATTACTGCAGATGTAACTTTTTCACCCAAATAGTTTGAAGCATCTTCTGCTAATTTTCTCAAAATCATTGCAGAAATTTCTTGAGGTGTGTAGTCTTTGCCATCAATGTTTTTCTTGTAATCTTCGCCCATGTGTCTTTTGATTGAAGCGATTGTTTTATCAGGATTCAAGATTGCTTGACGTTTTGCTAATTGACCAACTAATCTTTCACCTGTTTTTGAAAATCCCACGATTGAAGGGGTTGTTCTTGTACCTTCTGCGTTAGCGATTACGGTTGGTTTACCACCTTCCATAACTGCAACAACTGAGTTTGTTGTACCCAAGTCGATACCAATTGTTTTTGCCATTTTTTGCCTTCCTTTTTATTTTTAGTCTATTAATTATCCTTTAACACATACCATATTAATACCATTTTCGTAAAATCTTAAAAAAATAAACAAAATATTAATAATTCATGTTTGACGTATAATAAAAAAAGAATTTTATAAGATTTAAAGGTACGAAATATGAAAACAGCAATATACCCTGGAAGTTTTGACCCAATTACTAACGGTCATTTGGACGTATTAAAAACAAGTTGTGCAATTTTTGACAAAGTTATTATCGCAGTTGCATACAATTCAGAAAAAAACGGCGGACTTTTGTCTGTAGATGAAAGAGTTGAATTAATCAAAAAAACTGTCAAGGATTTTGACAATGTTGAAGTTGATAGTTTTGAGGGTTTGACTGTTGAATACGCAAGAAAAAAAGATGCAAAAGTTTTAATCCGTGGATTGCGTGCGGTTTCTGACTTTGAATTTGAAATGCAATTATCACAAACAAATAGTGCATTGGATAAAGATATTAAAACAATTTTCTTGACAACTCGACCAAAATACAACTTTATTTCTTCAAGTTCAGTAAAAGAAGTAATTAGTTTTGGCGGAGATGTTTCAAAATTCGTTCCGGAAGTGGTTAACGAATACTTAAAAGAAAAATTTAAAAAAGTCTAAAATCATGGTTTGACAATTAAATTCGGACTGTTGTACAATAAAATTATTACACTAGCACGAAAGGTTTTTTAACAAAAATGAGCGTTCAAAAAAACGAAATATATGATTTATTGAAAAGATTAGAAATAATTTTGGAAAAAAGTTTCTCAATTCTTCCAAATTATCTTGTTGCCGTTAAATTAAAAGAAATGGAACAAGTTATCGATAGTATTTACGGTGCATTGCCAAAAGAAGTTCAAGAAGCACGTAGACTTCTAAGAAGAAAAGAAGAACTTCAAATTGATGCAGAACAAAGAGCAAACAAAATCATTAACGACGCAAACGCAGAAGCAGCAAGATTATTGAGCGAATCTGAACTTTTAAGAAAAGTTCAAAGCGAAGCAGAATTAATCAAAGAGCAAGTTATCGCTGAATGCGAAGAAATTAAAAGAAAAGCACTTGAAGATGCTGAAAACTTCAGAAACCAAGCACACGATGATGCTTTAAGAACAAAAGAAGGTGCTGAAGCATACGCAGAACAAGTTTTAGCAAGCCTTGAAAACACATTAAACCAACATCAACAACTTGTTAAAAACGGTCAAATCTATATGGAAAAATTACGTGCAGAATCAAGCAGTAATTATGACCCACTTAAACAAAACTACCCTCAAGAACAAAATATGATGGGTAGCGATGATTTTAAAATTTAGGTTTAATTCTTAGGTTTTTAAAATAATTAATTTATTAAAAAAGGCGATTTTGATAAAATCAAAATCGCCTTTAAAAATATCTTTTGCTTTATGTAAATTATAAAGCGACTTTAGCAGTTTCAAGAACAACTTGGAATGCTTCTTTGTCATTTACAGCCAAGTCAGCCAACATTTTTCTGTTTACAAGAATGTTTGCTTTTTTGCAAGCATTGATGAATCTAGAATAACTCATACCGTTTTCTCTAACAGCAGCGTTGATTCTGATAATCCACAATCTTCTCATGTTGCGTTTAGTTGCTCTTCTGTCTCTGTAAGCATATTTTAATGCTTTCATTACTGCACAATTAGCAACTTTGAATATTCTGCTTCTTGCACCTTTGAAACCTTTTGCTAATTTTAATATTTTTTTATGTCTGTTGCGACATACATTACCGCGTTTTACTCTCATTGTCCACTCCTATCTTGAATACTTTTTGTATGGTAACTCTTTTGAAACTAAATCTACTTGTGAAGCAGCGATTTCAGTTGTTTTAAACAATTTTCTCTTTCTGCTTGCAGATTTGTTTGCTAATAAGTGGCCAATTCCTGCTTTTCTGCGAGTAATTTTACCAGTGCCAGTTACTTTGTAACGTTTTGCACCAGATTTGTGTGTTTTCATTTTTGGCATTTTGTTCTTCCTTTCTGGTTGCGTGAAGCATGGCATACCAACGCCATAACTTCCGACTTACTGTGTAATAATTGTACTATATCAATTTTTTAATGCAATAGTTTCTAAGTCTTTTTTCAAAAAATCTTTTAATTCTACAGTCGAATTTAATACGGCATACGCACCCTCTGATTTTAATCTATTTTTAAGGGTTTCAGACTTGTCTTGAGGTGGCAAACAACCTACTCCAAACACTCCACCTGCTTTTGCAGCCATCATATCGTCTACAGTATCACCCATGTAATAAATTCTATCGCTTGTAACTTCTGATTTAATTATATTTACGCCTTTTGGATTTGGTTTTTGAAAACCATGACCAACTGATTCAAAACCAACGATTTTTGAGAAATAGTCAATCATTCCAAATCTTTTTAAAGTATGTTTTGCTTCGTGTTCATAACGACCTGTAAAAATAGTCAAATTATAATGTTCAGCCAAATCAGCGACATAATTTTTGTCGATAATAGGTTCTTCAATGTTGATATAACCTTCAAAATTTTCGTTGCAGTAATTGTCTGCATAATACTTCATAATGTCTTTGTAGTCAACTTCATGACCGTGTTTTTTAAAAAGTAAATCTAAAATATCCCAGTCATTATTGTATCCGCCAAGCCTTTTTATTGGAATAACATCGTTTTCGTACGTAATTTCTTCACCTGAAAAATGTTGAAAACAATCAACTAAAAGTTTGCAGTATGACTGTCTTGTATCAACAATTACTCCGTCCATATCAAAAATCAAAGTCGGTTGCATAGTGGATTTCCTTTCCCAAAAAATTTACTATAATCATAACATGAAGAAAATTTTATACATAATTTTTGTTTCAATTTTACTCCAAAGTTCAGCCTTGGCACTTGATGTTGTATACCCTACATCAACTTACGCTAAGATAAATTCACCAACAACATTTTTCGTTGGTGCGGTAAAATATGGCGACAAATTATTTATAAATGACGAACCGATTGACGTTCATAGAACTGGTGCGTTTGCAAAACAAGTTCAACTTGCAACAGGCAGAAACGAGTTTACACTTTTGGCTGACGGCAAAGTAAAAACTTATATCATCGAACGACCAATTCCTTGCAAATGCTATAGACAAGCAAGTTATAAACCTTTTGCAACACCGTTGACAGTGGAAGTTGTAAGAAACGGTGCACCAATCCGTTCAACTGCAGTACAAAGCGGTATAAATAGAATTTCACATTTTCAAAAAGGAATGGAACTTGATGCTATTGGCGAATTGGGCGACATGTACAAAATTGAACTTGCATCTAATCAGTTCGCTTGGGTTGCAAAATCTGACGTAAAATCAAAACCAACTCCATATAATAGAGCATTTTTGTTTGATTACAGAAGCCGTGAAACAGTCGACGAATACATCTACGAATTTGCAATGTCTAAAAAGACCCCTTATTCAATAACAGAGGGTGATGTTATGACATTGAAAATCTTTAACGTTGGTGCAAATGACGATAACACTGCGGTTTTCAAAATTACATTAAATCAAAGATTAATGGGCTACGACTTGAAATACAAAGGTAGCACACTTGTTTTGAGCATAAAAAAAGAACCAAAAACTTCACGCAAACAACCGCTTAAAGACGTAAAAATAGTTGTTGATGCAGGACACGGCGGAAAAGAATTGGGTGCAGTAAGTTGTTGTAGAAATTACGAAAAAGACTTCAATTTATCAATTTCAAAATACTTAGAAAAAGATTTGCGAGAATTAGGTGCAAACGTATATATGACAAGATATACGGACAAATATATGTCTTTGAATGACCGTGTTAAATATACAAACGAAAAAAATGCACAGATTTTTGTAAGTGTACACGCAAACTCATTACCTGATAGTCAAAACCCACAAAAACACAGAGGTTCAAGCCTTTATTACTACTATGATGAAGCAAAACCTTTGTCAGATAGTATTTTGAACTCTGTTGCTCGTTCAATGAACGTAAACATTGAGGGTGTAAAACAAGCAAGTTTTGCAGTTGTAAGAAACACTTCTGCCGTAAGTGTTTTGGTTGAAACTGCATACGTGATTAACCCTTACGATAACGAATTATTGATGAATGATAACTTTAGACAAGAATACGCAAAAGCAATCGCAGACGGCATTAAAGACTATGTTTGGCAAAACAAAACAAGAACTTCTTGGAACAGTCGTCATCATAAGATGAAATTTGAAAAGATAAGTTAAGCCCGAGCAGAAGTCTACTCACCACTCACAAATTACTTACAAGTAGTTTTTGTAGTCCAGTTTAATTTTTCAGGGCATTTCAAGTAGTCCATATTGTCAAAAGACGTAATCCAAAGTGTACTAAAAACACCCATAAGTCCCATAGCCGTCTCAACATCAGATGATGATGAAGTATCAAGATTTCCTTGTCCGTTTGGAGTAATACCAGTTTCAGGATAAATTGCGAAAAAGTGTAAATCTCTTCCTGCCTCATTGTTACCTTTTGTTGGTCCATCAATATCAGCAATAACCCAGCCCATCCAGTTTGGACCTGAAATCATATTTGATTCGCCAGTTGTATTATCCAGACAAAGTGCCAAAGATGTACCATCAGCCAAAATTAAATATCGATAACCAGTACTGCAGCCTAATGTAGTTAAATCTGAATTTCCAGTAGAAGTCAGCCCCTCTTTCACTTTAGTATTAAAACAAGAACTATTTGAAGTACCACAGTCTTTCGTTACTTTCAAAAATTCGCTTACTCTTTCTGTAAATCTTTGTGTATAAGCAGTTACATTTGAGTCAGAAACAAACCATTCATCAAAATCGCCATAAACCGCTTCTGCACGACCAAATGCGTCAGTTAGGTTTTGGTAAATTTTTTTAACCTTAGCAACTTTTTCTTTTTCACCAGTTGATGAATTTAAGTTTGGCAAAGTCAATGCAGACACAATACCGATAATACCCATTACGATTAGGGTTTCCGCAAGTGTGAATGCGACAAGTTTTTTAGTATTCGTCATGCCGTATTTATTACGGCATCTTTTTATGCCTTTAGATACCGCAACAAGTGCGGTATGACAATTATTAGTATCCTTATCATTCGTCATTCCGCATAGGTGAAACGCATTGCGGAATCTTTTAATAATATCTTGAAAGATACCGCAATTCACTTCGTTCATGCGGTATGACGACAACTGATTAACTATTTCAAAAATCTTTCTCATAAAAATTATTCCTCAAACATATTTATGTTTTCAGTATAACAATTTTTATATTTGGTCGCAATACGGCTATTCTATTCTATTCTATTCTATTCTATTAAGCATTATAATTGAGTTTCAGGCTTCGTAAAATTGTTTTTACATTCTGTAACATTAATTACATCCTGCATTCAAGAAGCAATCGCAACACTATAAAGTTGAAAAACTTGTTTAGGT
>CAVFCO010000003.1:0-9306 GCA_963620955.1 Alistipes senegalensis
CAAAAAAAAATAAAAAATTCTAATTCTCTTACAGGAAGTATCGAACCGATACATACTGATAATCCTCAAAGACAGAAATATAACGAGAAGATATATTCCGATAATGTTCTTAATAATAAATGTAACGAGGAGATACATGCTCATAATGTTTTAAATAAAAATTCTGAAGAAAATTTGAAAAATGATATAAAAGATATAAATATAAAATTTGAAAACTTAAATAATGCTAGTAATGCTAGTAATGCTCGTAATGCTAGTGAGAAAAATTGTGTTGATAATTCAAAAATCAATGAAAATTCAGATTATCAACCGTCTATAAACGGTTATAAAATTCAAATTGATGCAATTGATATGAATGAAACTTTGATGAAAGTATCACCATTGTTTGATTTTAAGCGTTTTATAAATCGAAATCGAAAAACAAACATAAATGTCGTTGACAAATATTTATCTAAAAAAACTCCAAACAACCGTAAGTATAAATTAAAAGATGAAGTTAATATAATTTTATCAATGAATTTACTAAAACAATTTGGAGAAAATTATTTTTCAGAAGACATAAAGGAAATTTTAGCAGATAAGGGCTTTAAAATATTTTTTAGTCAAAAAATGGTAGACTTCATCAAATTTTACGAAAATAAGGGGTATAATTTATCCTACAAGAAGAATTTATCGACGTTCTTACATAATATATATTATCAGTATATATCTAAAAGTTACAAATATACCCTAAAAGTACTAGAAAATAACGAAATTTCAATTAACTATATTAGTGATGATGCTAGAGGTTTTGTAAAACAGTCTTTGGAACGCTATGACTTTATGTTTTTAGATGCTTTTACTCCGTCAAAATGCCCCGCTTTGTGGACGGTTGATTTCTTTAATCATTTATATCAACGGTTATCATACGACGGAATGCTTTTAACTTATTCAAGTTCATCTGCAGTTAGAAGTGCAATGCAAAAAGCAAATTTTTATATTGGCAAAATCTTTAATGAGAATGAAAATAAATTTACAGGTACAATTGCCGTAAAAAATCCGGATTTAATTAAATATCCATTGAACAAATATGAACAAGGGCTTTTAAAAACAAAAGCCGGAATTGTTTTTACTGATAAAAATCTATTAGATTCAAATGAGGAAATAATTGAGCGTCGACATAAAGAAGTTATGGAAAGCAATCTTCTTTCAAGTACTCAGTATATCAAAAATTTTAAGGAGTTATCAAATGAAATATGATGTTGTTGTAGTTGGTGGTGGCACTTCTGGTTGTGCGACGGCTTACACACTTGCTAAAGGCGGTAAAAAAATTTTATTGGTTGAAAAAAATATTCATCTTGGCGGTACAATGACGTCTGCTCTTGTTACTCCGATGATGAAAACATCTGATAACTCAATAAATAACGAGTTTTTAGATGTTTTTATAAGCAAAATGAAAGAATATAACAACTCAGCAATTACTTATCCTGACGGCAATGTAGGGTGGTTTAACCCTGAAATAGCAAAAATTGCTCTGGATGATTTGATGGAGTCAGTTGGAGTTGAAGTTTTATTTAATACCTCTATAAAAAGCGTAAATATATCAGATAGATATATCAACAAGATAGATTTGATGTCTAATTTATTATCGGTATCTATCGAAGCGAACTATGTAATTGATGCGACAGGAAATTGTGAAGTTGGATTTTTATCAAATTGCGAATTTTTAAATAATAATCAACAAAATCAACCAACAAATTTAAGATTTATAATGGACGGTGTTGATTTAAGAAGATTTGGTGATTGGTTATTAGAATTTGACCAAGACAGAAATGTTACAACTTGTTACGATGTTGAGGGGCAAAGACACATGTCTACAGCATATACTTGGGATAATGTCAAAAATTGGGCATTAAAGCCCCTATTTGACGATGCTGTAGCGAAAAATATCCTTAAAAATGAGGATAGAAACTATTTTCAATTGTTTACTATTCCGAATATGGCAAATGCTGTGGCTTTTAACTGTCCGAGAGTACATTTTGACGAAGAAATTGACCCTTTAGATATGTTCCAAACTTCAAAAGCCTTATTAAAAGGAAGAAGTAGCATTTATAGATTAGCGAATTTCTGTAAAAAATACTTTGTCGGCTTTGAAAATGCCTATATTTCAAATATTGCAGACATGTTAGGGGTTAGAGTTAGCCGTAGAATTTGTGGAAAATATATTTATACAATTGACGACTTAAAAAGTGGCAAAAAGTTTGAAAATTCTGTTGTGATTTCAAATTATCCAGTTGATGTTCATTCATCAAAAAAGGATAATTCAGTTTTAGAACAAACAATGCAAGACTATCAATTCCCTGTAGAGTCTTTAATGGCAAAAGATGTAGACAATTTATTTGTTGTTGGACGTTGTATTTCTGCAGATTTTTATGCTCAAGCGGCACTAAGAATTATACCTAGTTGTTTTTCTATGGGTGTTGGGCTTGCAAAGTATTTGTTAAGCAAGTTTTAAGAATTTGAAAAGTTTGAAATTTAAGTTATAATTATCGCATGGGGATAAGATTAAAGGCTTTAATTTCAGTATTTTTGATACTAGGGGTATACGCAATATATTACTGCGTTTTACCTCGAATTATTAACCTTGATTACTTTAACCCGCTAATCACTAAATATATCAAAAGTGAATACAATTTTAACGTAAAAATCGAAAAGCCTGAGTTCAAAACGGCTCTTTCTCCTGCAATTTGGCTTAAAGCCGACAAGTTTTCAATTTTAAATGATGACGGTTCATCTGCTTTTTATGTAGAAAAACCTCTTGTTAAAGTATCGTTATTGCCTTTAATTATTGGACGTTTAGATGTTAAGTACTTTTCAATCAACGATATTTATGTTGACGTTTATTATGACAAGTCTTTAAGGCTTAAACTAGGTCAATATTTGTTGATAAAAACTTCAAACTTTATGATTAATCTTGACGGTGGTTCAGTTTTTGTCGACAAATTTAACGTTAATTTTACAAATTCTGATGATAAATCAAAGATAAAACTTACTGGTAATTACTTTAATATTGATAAATATATTAAAAATAAATTGTTAAAGGCTTCTCTAGATGCTTCAATTTCAACTAAAAAGACAGCATCTCATGTATCGTTTAGTCTTGATACAAAATTGCCGTTTTCATCAAATTTAGACAAATATCCTCCAGAGATTGCAACTTCTATTACAAATTTGGAACTTTCTGAATATTCTAGTTTGATTAAAACTTTGACAAATGGCGACATATCAAGTCTTTCAGGGTTGATTAATGTTGATATTCACTCTGATAAAAAGATTTTTGATCAAAAGCAATATATTTCAAATTTTGTTGCAGAAAACATCAAATGCACTTCAAAATATCTAGATAAACCATACTCTTATCCTCACAAAATCCAGTTAAATTCTAGATTATTGCTAGAAAAAAACAGATTAAACATTCCAAGTATTTCGTTTATTGCTCCAAATTTAGGTGTAAAACTTTCAGGTTCTGTAGATAAAGTTTCTTCTAAAAAGCCTGTTCCTGACTTAGATTTAAAGATATATAATGCAAAAGCAAAAGATATTTTGGATTTAATCCCATATTCTGATAAACTAGATAAATTGATTAAAATTAATGTGTCTGTCGCAAAAGCGGCAAACTTTAATTCTGACGTTAATGTAAACTTAAAAATCAAGGATAACCTTGTAGAGCCATTGATGTATGGTAAAATTATCGTGGATAATGCATACGTTTATGAACCAATTAAAAAAGCACCTAGAGGTGCATATATCGGAATTGAGTATAAAGGGGATTATCTTGAATTAGACGTAAACGTTCCAACTGAGCCTACTCAAGAGGTAAACGTCAAGGGTAGAATCAATTCTTATGGTGAGCAAAAATGCGATTTGCACATTACAAGTACCTCTTTAATTGATTTAACTTTAACGAAAAAGGTTTTAATGCCTGTACATCAAACATTTAATTTCTTGATTGGACCTGTTCCAGTTATGGAATTTGCTGGGTTTGGTAGCATTGATTTGGTTGTTAAAGGAACAAGAAAAGATCCTCACACTTTTGGCTGGTTTAAGGCTCAAAATGCTACTACATATTTTGACGATATCCATAATTTAGTTCTTAAAAATGCGAATGCAATATTAAAATTTAACGATTTTGACACTCATTTCTCATTAATTAGTGGAACTGTTAATGGAAAACCTGTTTCTGTAGACGGAACTTGCAATTTAGCCGGCAAATTTGATTTTAAGGCTAGTCTTCCTAAGCAAGAATTAAATAATTTATTGAAAATTTTAAAAACTTCTCCAATGCTAGAACCTATGCAAAAATCTGTTAAAATGATTGATTCTGGCACTGGTTTGGCAGATTTTACTCTTGATTTAAATGGTCAAATATTAGATATTTCAGATATGGATTTGGGCAAAAATGTTCATGCAAAAGGAGAGTTGAAATTACTTACAAATAGTATTAAATTGACTGATTTGATGATGCCTTTGCAATATGTATCAGGAAGTATTTTATATAACGATTTCAACTTTAAATTAAATCTTGTTTCTAAAGTTTCTAATGCAAAAGTTCTTATTTCGGGTATTATCAACGACGGAAAAGCCTCACTCTCTTTCAATTCTGAGCGAATTAGAATTGCTGAGGCGATAAAACGTTTTGCACCATCAATTTTACTTGTGCAAAATGCAAATGACCCAAATGATAATTCATTTGCTCAATTTAAAGGTGAATATCACGGAAGTATTGATAATATTGATTATTCTAAATTAAAACTTTCTGGTTCTGCAAATTTTAAAAATTTGAATTTAGTTTACCGAAAAACCAAAATGCCAATCCGTTTGATGTCTGGTAATGTTATTATCAAAGACGGAACTTTAGACGTCAAGGCTTTAAACACTCAAATTGGTACTATGCCTGCTCTTGTTTATGGTTCAATTGATAACTTCTTACAACGACCAAAATTGAATTTGAGCATTAATGCGAAGCCAAATCAAAAATTTGTTGATTATGTTTATAACAAAAACGTTGTTTATCCTGTTAAAATCAAGGGAAATGTATCGTTAAATTCTGCAATTTCAGGCTTTTTAGACAATATTTCCTTAAATTCAATTATAAAAATCGATAGTGGCTCAAGTATTTACTATATGGGTGCAACAATTGGCGATGAAAACTTACCAATACATCTTATTGCAAATGCAGTATATAAGCCTAATCAATTGAATGTGAAATCGTTTGTTTACGACAAAATTGCCTATGTTAATAGAAGAATTGTTAGAGAACGTCAGTTAAGTGCGAATGGTCAATTGTCGTATACTAAAAATGATATTTTCTTTAAGAATTTCAAAGTTAAAACGAATGTGCATACTGATATGCGTATTTTTAATATCGTATTTAAAAAACCGTTGATTAAAAAAGGTATATTCACTTCTGATATTGTTGCAAACGGCTCGCTTTCTAATCCGTCGATTAGAGGAGATTTTAATATCTTTAATATGGATATTCCATTTTTTGATGCTAATGTTGAAAATTTATCTCTAAAATTCTGGGATAATAAGATTTTAGCAAGCGTTAGAGGGGCGATATTAACTAACAAATTTATTCTTGATATAAATGCTAGAAACTCACTTAAACCTCCGTATATTGTTAATAGTGCTACTCTTGATATCGGCAACTTTAATGTTGACCACGTTATTGAACTGTTGGACAGAATGGACATTAATGCCTCTCGTGAGGTTTCGACTGGCTCAGCAGATATTACATCTGTTGATTTTAATCAATTTGTTATTCATAATCTTGAAATTATCGCAAACGGCATTGACTTCAACAATATTCACGCAAAAGATTTGGTTGCGAATATTAGTGTTAAAAATGGCAATTTGAACCTTGATAAATTCAAATTTAAACTTGCTAAAGGTACAATGGAAGGCTCTGGCGGTTACAATCTTCATTCTAAAAAATCAAATTTTGATTTAGCAGTTTCTAATGCTGATGCGGATAAACTTTTATCATCAATTCTTGACGTAAACGGTCAGTTATATGGTGATTTGAGCGGTCAGATAACTCTTTCATGCATAGGTGTAGAGCAAGCGGATTGTTTAAAAAGTTTGAACGGACATGGTGCATTCTTAATTAAAAATGGTAGAATGCCTAAATTAGGGTCTTTAGAATACTTGCTTAAAGCAGGAAACCTTATTAAAAGTGGTATTACAGGTTTATCAATTAACGGTATCGTTGATTTGATTACACCGTTAAAAACCGGAAACTTCGCTTCAATTAAGGGTTCTATCGAAATTCACGACGGTACTGCAGATAAAATTCAAATATTATCAACAGGTAAAGATTTGAGTATTTTTATCACAGGGGATTACAATTTCAGCAACTATATGGCTAAAATGTACGTATTCGGTCGTTTGTCTAAGAAAATTTCTACAGTTCTTGGACCTATTGGTAATATGTCTTTAAATACGTTATTTAGTGCAATCCCTGGGGTTAACCTAAATGACCCATCAAATGCTAAAATTCTTAATGACTTGAATAAAATACCGATGATTGAGTTGTCAAATAAAGCCTACAGAGTTTTTGCTGTAGAAGTTTTAGGTGATATTAACGGCGAAAATTACGTACAAAGTTTTAGATGGGTTGAGTAATTAAATCCTTTTTGATTGTGAGTAATGGTCGTTTATGACAAATAAAAACTAATAATTAGTTCTTGTCATAATCTTTTTAGCGTTTGCATTAAACATTGTATCTTTGTACCAAATGCCTTTGAATTTGCCGTTTTTAAACTCATATTGTGTGTCATAAGATTTGAAATAAAAAGAACCTGCTAATTCTCCTGTAATTCTGTATTGATGAGAATAGTAAGGGAAGTTCGGGTAGTTTTCTGACATTTTGTCAATGTATCTTAGATTTCCTAATGCATCATAATAATATGTTGTATAAATATCGTTTTTATATTGAATTCCGTATGCATATAAAACTCTATCATTGAACTTGAAAAAGCCTGCAAGTCTTTCTGTTTCGTTTTCTTTTTTACCACTTAAAATTTCCATATAGTGTTGTCGGTAGTTTTCGTCTTTTAAGTAGTTTTTATACTGTTCCTTAAAGTCTTTTTTGTTGTATTTTGAAATAATGCTTTTGCTATAAATGATTTCTCTAACGTCATCAATGTTTTTATCACGTTCAAGTTGAGATTTTGTAACCCAGTCAAATGAAACATTGCTGTGGATTAAAGCATCATCGCTTTCATTTGCCAACACTGGTAGTATTAAGAAAGATAATAAAATTGCTAAAAAAATATTTTTCATAGTTGTATTATAGCATAAATTTTGTATTATAATATAATTATGGATTATATGAATAATAAATTTGATTGTATAGTAGTTGGGGCAGGTCATGCGGGATGTGAAGCCGCTCTTGCTTCTGCACGACTAGGTTTAAAAACTTTGTTATGCTCTTTGAATATGGATAATATTGCTCTTATGCCTTGTAACCCAGCAATTGGAGGTCCTGCAAAATCTACTTTGGTTAGAGAAATTGATGCTCTCGGTGGTCAAATGGGTATCGTTGCTGATGCTACATATTTGCAAATGAAAACTTTGAATATGTCTAAAGGTCCTGCGGTTAGAGCCTTAAGAGCACAATCAGATAAAAAAGAATATACTCAATTTATGAGAAATGTTATTCAAGACAATGAAAATATTTTCTTGAAACAATGTTGTATTTCTCAATTATTGGTAAAAGACGGTAAAATCGTTGGTGCAGTTGATGAATACGGTATTCAATACGATGCTCCGGCAGTTGTTTTGACAACAGGAACTTCACTTGAAGCAAAAATTTGGGTAGGTTTAAACTCTTATCCTGCAGGTCGTTTAGGTGAAATGCCAGCAAGAGGACTTTCAAAATCTTTAATGGATTTAGGATTTACTATTAAACGATTAAAAACTGGTACTCCTCAACGTGTAGATAGCCGTACAGTTGATTATTCAAAAATGATTTTGCAAAACGGTGATGACGAATTAAGTTTTTATTCATTCCGTCCAGATAGACCGATAAGAAAGCAATATCCTTGTTATCTTACAAAAACAAATGAAAAAACACACGAAATAATTAAAGCAAATCTAGATAAATCGCCTATGTATCAAGGTTTAATCCATGCAATTGGACCGAGATATTGTCCGTCAATTGAGGATAAAATCGTTAGATTTGCATCAAATCCTTCACATCACATTTTTGTTGAACCTGAGGGATTAAATACTTACGAAGTTTATATTCAAGGTTTTTCAAGTAGTTTACCTGCAGATGTTCAAGTACAAATGCTTAGAACTTTGCCTGGGCTTGAAAATGCACACGTAATCAAACCTGCTTATGCTGTTGAATACGATTACGTTCCTGCAGTTCAAAATACACACTCGTTAATGACAAAACGAGTTCAAGGTTTGTTTATGGCAGGTCAAATCAATGGTACAAGTGGTTATGAAGAAGCCGCCGCACAAGGTTTGATTGCAGGTATCAATGCGTTTAATTACTTAAATCACTCTGAAATGTTGGAATTATCAAGAAGTTCATCTTATCTTGGAACACTTATTGATGATTTGGTTACAAAAGACATTGAAGAACCTTATAGAATGCTTACATCTCGCTCTGAGTACCGCTTATTACTTCGTCAAGATAATGCCGATGAACGTTTGAGTGAAATTGGTCATAAGGTAGGATTGCTAGATGAAGCACAATATAACAGATTTTTAGATAAGCAAAAAGCAATTCAAGAAGAAATTACAAGACTTAAAGAAACAAAACTTTCTGCAACAGATGAAGCGAATTCAATTCTTGCAAAATATGGCGAACATATCGATAAAGGTATTAGACTTGCAGAATTGATTAAACGTCCAAACATTGATTATAAAGTAATTAAGGAACTAGATAAAACGGCTCAAAACTTGAACTTAGATAAACCTGTATATGAACAAGTTGAAATCTTAATTAAATATGACGGTTATTTAAAACGTCAAGAGGCTCAAGTTGACAATGCGGGTAAATTAGAGAAAATTAAAATTCCAAAAAACATTGATTACTCTCAAATTGCTCATATTTCAACAGAAACAAGAGAAAAATTAGAGAAAATAAGACCAACAACTCTTGCACAAGCATCTAGAATAGGCGGAGTAAAACCTGCAGACCTAAGTGTTTTAATGGTAATGCTAGAAAAACATATGATTCATTAATATCAAATAAAAAAATGCCACCCGTTAGGGTGGCTTTAAATTTGGTTTTTGGTTTTGGTTATT
>CAVFCO010000004.1:0-1670 GCA_963620955.1 Alistipes senegalensis
ACGCAAAAAACAAAATGGAAGATGCTCACCGTTTTGCAACTTTTGCAAGAGATTTTAAAGCGCAAAAAATTGCCGCAGTTTTTGAAGAATATGAAAATAGTTTAAATAATGATAATGCAATTGACTTTGACGATATGCTTATGCTTGTCGTTAAATTGTTTGAGCAAAATCCAGAGGTTAGAGAAAAATATTTCTCTCGTTTTGAACACATCTTAGTTGATGAGTTTCAAGATACAAACATCGCTCAATATAAATTAGTCAACATGCTTTATACAAACTTGTCAGATGTTATTCCTGAAAGTCGCTCTCTTTGTGTTGTAGGCGATGTAGACCAATCAATTTATAGCTGGCGTGGTGCAGATTACAAAATTATTTTAGGCTTCCAAAAAGATTTTATGAACTCTAAAGTCATTAAATTAGAACAAAATTACCGTTCAACAGAAAATATATTAAAGGCTGCAAACGCAATTATTGAAAACAATGAAGAACGTGTTGACAAGGTTCTTTTCTCAAATAAAGGTGATGGTGAAAAAATCCATTATTACGAAGCTCAAGATGATTCTGATGAAGCAAACTACATTGCTTCAACCATAAAATCTACTTGTGATGGAGATTACAACAAATATGCGATTTTGTATAGGACAAATGCTCAATCTCGTGCAATTGAGGAAGCATGTATGGCGAATTCTATTCCGTACAAGGTTTACGGCGGTATGAAGTTCTATGATAGACAAGAAATTAAAGATGCGATTGCATACTTAAAATTAATTTATAATTCGAATGATTCGCAAAGTTTTAAGCGTATTGTAAATGTTCCAAAACGTGCAATTGGCGAAACTTCAATTTCAAACTTGCAAAAATTTGCGGATCAACACGACATCAGCCTAATGGAAGCAATTGAAATTATTGAAGAATCTGACTTAAATTCAAAAACTCAAACAAAGTTGAAAGATTTTAAAATGCTAATCGACAAACTTCGTGAAGCATCTACAAGTTATGAATTAGCAGAGTTTTTAGGACTTGTGTTAGAACATACAGGTTATATCAGAAAGTTACAGGCTGAAAATACACCTGAGGACGAGGCTAGAATTGAAAATTTGCAAGAGTTGGTTAACGTAGCAAGCGAATTTGAGCCCGAAGAACCTGATAATATTTTAGGCGAATTTTTATCTCAAGTGGCCTTAGTGTCTGATATTGACGGAATGGACGAAATTGCCAATAATGTTACATTGATGACACTTCACTCTGCAAAGGGTTTGGAATTTCCAACAGTATTTCTTGCAGGACTTGAAGAAGGAACTTTTCCACACCAAAGAACTTTTAATTCTGCAAGTGAATTAGAAGAAGAACGAAGATTGATGTACGTTGGAGTTACTCGTGCTGAAGAAGAATTGTTCTTATCTTCAGCAAAACGCCGACAAATGTGGGGCGAATACAAATATTACAACCCAAGTCGATTTTTAGAGGAAATACCACCGCAATTGCTTGATTTCGCTACATCTTCTGAAACATTTACTACTCAGTCAACCTTCAGAAGTGCTGTTCAAAAGATGAAATCAACATCTAGCTATGCAACTTCAAATTCAGACGGCTATGTTAAACCAACAAGCGCTTTTGGTGCAAACTTCGTAGCACCTTCTCGAAAAAAATATGAAGCTCCTCAATATAAT
>CAVFCO010000004.1:1680-2073 GCA_963620955.1 Alistipes senegalensis
CAATATAATACCGTAAAACGAACAGCACCAAAAGCTTTCGTAAAAAAATCGGTTATTAACAAACAGAAGGAAGAAGAAAAAATAAAAGACTTCTTTGAAAATAACAAAATTAAACAAAAAATAGAAGAAAATCGAAAACAAGTTGAAGAACAACAACGTAAAAAACAAGAAGAAATTATCAAGGCTCAAACAGTTGACTATTTCTTCAATAAAGGTGAAAAAGTTTTTCATGACATGCTAGGCGCAGGAGAAGTTATTGACGTTATGCAGGTCGGTGATAGTACAATGTACACAATTGATTTCGGAGCAAAAGGTAAAAAAGCTATGGATGCCCAATATGCGCGCCTTAAAAAAATCTAATTGTGTAAGATAATTGTAATAACGCGCTTGTTG
>CAVFCO010000005.1:0-4441 GCA_963620955.1 Alistipes senegalensis
GTCATCCCGCACTTCGTTGCGGTATCTTAAAAATATAATTAAAGATACCGCAATGTGTTCTCTAACGTTCACTTATGCGGTATGACGTTTAACTCGTCCAATCTACCCCAAAAAACGTCCCCAGCACCTTGTTGCGTGGTGTTAAAGATTCCGCAACAAGTGCGGAATGACATAAAAGATACCGCAATGCGTTTCACTTATGCGGAATGACGTGTGTATTTGCCTTTCCACTATGTGAGTTTCCGTATTTATTACAGATTTCATCAATTAAAATGTCATTACTTTTAAGATATCTTTTATATCAGAAGATGTCTTTTTAACTTCTGCACCTGAGTATTTAATTGCGTTATCAGGGTCTTTTAATCCGTTTCCTGTCAAAATACAAACGCATTTTGCACCTGTTTTGATTGTGTTTCTGCATTTGATTAATCCTGCAACTGATGCTGCACTTGCCGGTTCTGCCAAAACCCCCTCGCAATTTGCGATTAATTTATATGCTTCGATAATTTCTTCATCTGTTACAGAAGAAATTGTTCCTTTGCTTTCATCTCTTGCGTTTTCGGCTTTTTCCCAACTTGCAGGGTTACCGATTCTAATTGCAGTTGCAATTGTTTCCGGGTTCATAATTCTTTCACCACGTACAATTGCGGCTGCACCCTCAGCCTCAAAGCCCATCATTTTTGGTAAGTTATCAATTTTTCCAACTTCTTTATACTCTTTATAACCTTTCCAGTATGCAGTAATATTTCCAGCATTACCAACCGGAATGAAGTGGTAATCAGGTGCTTGACCTAGTGCATCGCAAATTTCGAACGCACCTGTTTTTTGACCCTCAATTCTGTATGGGTTTACTGAGTTTACAAGAGTTATTGGGTATTCTTCTGAAATTTTTCTTACTACTTCAAGTGCTTGGTCAAAGTTTCCTTGTATTGCTATGATTTCCGCACCGTACATCATTGCTTGAGATAATTTTCCTAGTGCAATATATCCGTCTGGAATAAGTACATAAGTCTTTAGTCCTGCTCTAGCACCGTAAGCCGCTGCTGAAGCACTTGTATTACCTGTAGATGCACAGATTATAGCATTTGAACCCTCTTCTTTTGCTTTGGTTACTGCCATTGTCATTCCACGGTCTTTAAAACTTCCTGTTGGGTTTGAACCTTCAAATTTCAAGTAGATTTCAGCGTCTAAGCCAAGTTTGTTTGCAAGGTTATCTGCTTTTATCAACGGAGTATTACCCTCGTTCAATGTAACGATTGGAGTGTTGTCGTTAACTGGTAAATATTCTCTGTATTTGTTGATTAAACCTTTGTAGTAAGTCATTTTATACCTTTCTAATTATTAATTCTAATCATGCTTGCAAGTTGTTTTACGCAACTGTCATTGATAAGTTCTTTTTCTGTTTCTTTAATAAGTTTTTCTTTGCAAAGTTCAGTTACAATAACGATTTCTGCAGTTCCGTCATCTGTAACTTCTTTCATCAAAATAGTTTCGATATTGATTTTTTTATCAGCGAAAACTTTTGTTATTTCTGCAATACCACCAACTTTGTCTTTTGCAATCATTCGCAAATAATATTTGTTTTCTGTTTCGTCGATTGTTAGAAAATGTGCTTCCGGTGCGTGGTCATGTGAGCAACGCATCATTGGAAGAATGTAATCTGTTGTGCCAAGTTCTCTTGCGATAGACAAAATATCGCCCACAACTGAACTTGCAGTTGGCATTTCTCCTGCCCCTGGTCCTGACAAAGTGATTTTGCCGATAGGAGTTCCTGTTAGGGTTACTGCGTTTGTAACATAGTTGATGTGAGCAAGTGTATTTGTTTTGTTAACAAACATTGGGTGAACTCTAACGTCTATGTTGTTGTTTTCATCAATATTTGCGTATGCAACAAGTTTGATTTTGTAGCCTAATTCGTTTGCATATTTTATATCTTCGGCTTTAATCTTTGTAATTCCCTCACGGTAAACGTTTTCAAGTTTTACACGTTTTTTAAGTGTAATTGTTGCAAGGGTTGTAAGTTTATATGCAGAGTCAAATCCCTCAACATCACCTGTAGGGTCTGCTTCTGCATAGCCTAATTCCTGTGCTTCTTTCAAAACTGTTTCATAAGACGCTTGGTTTTCGTCCATGTTTGTCAAAATATAATTTGTTGTACCGTTTAGAATTGCTTCAATTTTTGTAATTTTATTACCAGCCAAAATTGTCTTAATCGGCATAATGATTGGAATACCGCCAGCAAT
This sequence comes from Alistipes senegalensis, assembly GCA_963620955.1. Classification (GTDB taxonomy): domain Bacteria; phylum Cyanobacteriota; class Vampirovibrionia; order Gastranaerophilales; family Gastranaerophilaceae; genus UBA6984. Next base: position 2,244 of record CAVFCO010000005.1, read on the forward strand.
TGCTGCTTCATATAACACTACAACATTTTTTTCTTCGGCATGTCTAAAGATTTCTTCGCCATGCTTTGCAAGAAGTTCTTTGTTTGCAGTTACAACGTGTTTGCCGTTATCGATTGCAGTTTTGATTAACTCATACGCAGGGTGAACACCGCCCATAAGTTCTGCAACAACGTCAATTTCAGGATTGTTGACGATTTCTTCGGCATTTTCTGTCAAAATAGAGTCGTCTAAACCCTCGATATTACGTGGCTTTTTGATATCTCTTACTGCAATTTTTACAACTTCAATATCAGGAAAATCTTTAAGAGTTTTGAATACTCCGCCACCAACTGTTCCAAGACCAATAATTCCAATTTTTGTTTTGTTCATTTATCACCTTTTTTCTTATATCTTGTATTTTACAATATATAAGGCATAAGTGCAATTTATTATTTTACGATGTTTCCGTTTTCGTCAAAATGTATTCTTTTTAATACTTTTGTCATCTCGAAATCACCGTAGTTTTCTAATTTTTTGATTTCTTTTACTGTTTCTTCGTATAATATTATTTTACCATTCTTGTAAAGAGTTGTTGCTGTCATGTTTCCAACTCTTTCAACGTCCATGTGATAAACGTTGTCAAACTGTTGTACTTGTTCATTCCAATTTCTTGCCATCTTTTTCTTGTGTACCTCTTAATAACCTAGTCCCGATGATTTTATATTACTACTATTGTAGTAATATTGCAAGAGGTTTTAATATTTTTTAACAAAGTTGTTAATTTTTACATTAAAAAAGAGCCTCAAAAGGCTCAATTTTATTGAATAATAGTTATGCGTAGAATTGGCTTATTGCTTCTTTACTTTGGCTCTACTGACTTGTTGCGGTATCTTTTAATTAATTTTACTCTACTAAATCAATTCTCCGCTTATGTACCATGTTTTTGCACCGGTAATTTTTACGTTAACAAATTCGCCTGTCAAATCTCTTTCGCAAGGGATATGAACGATTTTATTATTACGTGTTCTACCTGTGATTACGTTTTTGCCTTTGTGGTTCTCAAAGTTTTCGATTAAAACTTCAAGTTCTCTGTCCACGTATTTTTGGTTAGAACGTAAACAGCATTCCATGTTCTTTTCGTTCAATCGTTTTAGACGTTCTGTTTTTGTATCTTCGTCAATGAATTTGTCAACCCATTTTGCAGCAACAGTTTTCTCTCTTGGTGAGTATGCGGCTGTGTTTGAGTAATCTAAGTTCAATTCGTCCATTGCAGTTAATGTTTCTTGGAATTGTTCTTCTATTTCTCCAGGGAAACCTGCAATGAAGTCGCTTGTGATTGTTACGTCTGGAACTAAATTGCGGATTTTCGTTGCAATTTGTGCATATTCTTCTCTATTGTAACGTCTGTTCATTTGTTTTAGAACTTCGCTTGAGCCTGATTGCATTGGAATATGGAAGTATTCGCAAACTTTATCAAGTTTTACGGCTGTTTCAATTAATCTGTCTGTAATGTCAGTAGGGTAAGAAGTTACAAATCTGATTCTGAATTTACCCTCAATTTCATTAAGTTCTGTCAAGAGGTCTGCAAGTCTGTATTCACGGTCTTTGAAGTCTTTGCCGTAACTATCAACGTTTTGACCTAAAAGTGTAATTTCTTTGAAACCTTGTGCTAAAGCATCTTTTGCTTCCTTGATAATTGTTTCAGGAAGTCTAGAACGTTCTCTACCACGAGTGTATGGAACAATACAGTATGTACAGAAGTTGTTGCAACCCTCTGTGATTGGAATCCATGCGTTAACGCCTTTTACACGTTTGATTTCAATATCTTGTTCGCCAAAAGGTTTGTCTGGACATTCGCAAATACGTGTTTCGCCATTTTCAATACGTTTAATTAACTCAGGAAGTTGATAAATATTATGTGTTCCGATTACTAAATCCACGTATGGTGCACGTTTAAAGATTTCTGCTTGTTTTTGTTGTGCAACACAGCCACTGAAAATGATTTTGATATCTTTTCCACGTTTTTTCCATTGTCCCCATGTACCAATTTCGCTAAACGCTTTGTCTTCGCTTAATTGACGAATAGAACAAGTGTTAATAATTAATAAATTAGCCTCTTTTGGCTCTTTAGTTTCGTCGTAACCCAAATATGAAAGCATGCCTAACATTCTTTCAGTATCGGATTTATTCATTTGACAGCCCATTGTGTCGATATATAC
>CAVFCO010000005.1:4451-9910 GCA_963620955.1 Alistipes senegalensis
GTAAAAATGTAGTATAATAAGTTTATGGAAAATAAGAAAAAAAAGAAGAAAAAATTTACGATAGACACAAAAAATATGGGTGTGAATATTGATAAGAACGAGTACTATGAAATTATTTGTTCAAATTCTGCTCACCCAGAAGATGCGTTTAAACGTAATCGCAAATATTAGTGAATAGGACTTTCTTTAAGATACCGCAACAAGTGCGGTATGACGTTGTTTTGTCTGAACGATATAATTTAATCATTGTTTTTTGCAGATGACGGATTGCAATAAAATTATTCAATGTCATTCCGCATAAGTGAAACGCATTGCGGAATCTTTTTTTATTTTTGTTCATCGTAGTAAAGAATACTAATAAGGTTGGATTTAATATATTATTCACTATAATCTACTCACTAATTTTGTACCATGGTTTAAAATTTTTGATATTTTGACTTAATTCGTCATAATCACCATTAAAACTGATACATCTGTCATCAACAAAAAGATAGCAGAGTTCTTTTGTGTTGGTTATATCCTCGATATATTGCTCGATATTATTGGATATGAGCCATTTTGTTGCAAGAATTTTGTTTCTTGTTGTGAAAATTTTTATACAAAAATAATTGCTCAAATCTGCTAAAAATTCTTTAGCACCTTGTTTTATTGGTGGTATTTCATCTTTGTCAAAATTTCCGTTATATGTGTTTAATACCCCGTCAAGGTCAATTAAGATTGTCTTTTTGTCGCTTATTTTATTCATAAGTAGATTTTATACTGTAGAAAATACTATTGCAAATGCTTAAAATATTGTAATAATGATGAATAATTTAGACAAATTGTCGAAAGAATTTGGCAAACGTATAAAAATAGAAAGAATTAAAAAGGAGATTTCTCAAGAAAAACTTGCAGAACTATCAGGTTTGCATAGAACAACTCTTGGAACTATTGAAAACGGAAAAACTTCTCCAACTTTAGACTCTATTGCAAAAATATCACAAGCATTAAATGTTAAAATGTCCGAACTTTTAGACGGTCTTGACTAAACGTAAATATATGTAAAATCTTTGAAATATAATAAAAAGTGTTATATCATTTTTTATGTAGAGGCACTTCCTCAACCAAATTTCTCGAGCACGACTTAAAATCAAGAATCTCGCAGAAAGGAGGACTCGCCTATGGATATAACATTATTGTTGATTTATCTTATTTTGGCTCAAGCCAAGCATAAGAGATTAGCACTAGTCGTTATAGTCCTAGTGCTAATCATTAAACACTAATGATAGAGGAAGTAAAAGATTAATTTCTACCAAAAATTAATCCGCCTCTATACCTTTATTATAACATGTTTTTTGATGTTTTCAACCCTAATTTGCTAAATCATTCAATCTGTATTGTAGAGCCTGAGTTATATGTTTTGTTGTGATTTTGTCGCTTTCGTCCAAGTCTGCTATTGTTCTTGAAAGTTTCAAAATTCTATCATAACGGCGACCTGACAATTGATATTTTGCAATCGCCATTTTTAGCACCTCTTTTGATGCTTCATCAGGTTGGCAATATTTTTTTACCATACTTGCTGTCAATTGAGAATTTGTCAAAATCTCTGTACCTTTGTATCGTTCTTTCTGAATTTTTCTTGCTCTTATAACTCTTTTTCTGATTTCTTCAGAACTTTCGGCCTCTTCGTTAGTTTTTAAAAGTTCTTCTGTAGTCAATCTTGGCACTTCTACCTGAATATCAATTCTATCAAGCAATGGACCAGATAACTTTGAGCGATATCGTTTTATTTGAAATTCGCTACAAATACATTGTTTTTCTTTATCGCCTAAAAATCCGCAAGGACAAGGGTTCATCGCTGCCAACAACATAAAATCTGCGGGATATTTTATTGAGGTTTTTGTCCTCGAAATTACAACTTCGCCGTCTTCAAGAGGTTGTCTAAGAACTTCTAACACGTTTCTTGGAAATTCTACAATTTCGTCTAAAAATAAAACTCCTCTATGTGCAAGAGTAATTTCCCCAGGTTTTGGATTACCGCCACCACCTACAATCCCTGTTGCAGAAGCCGTATGGTGAACGGGTCTGAATGGGCGAACCGTCATCAAAGGGTTGTCGTTTGAAATTAATCCCGCAATACTATAAATCTTTGTCAATTCAAGTGCTTCTGAAAGTTCCAACGGTGGTAAAATTGATGCAAAACATTTTGCCATAAGTGTTTTACCAGACCCAGGAGAACCTGTCATCAGCATATTATGACCGCCAGCCGCCGCAATTTCCAATGCTTTTTTTGCTTTTTGTTGACCTTTTACGTCTTTAAAATCATACGAATATGTTGCTGGCATGCCGTTTTTCAAATATTCTTCAATATCAGTTTTTACAACAGGCAAAGGTGTGTCAATAAAGTGATTTACAACATCATTGAGGGTTTTAGCACTCAAAACCTCTATTCCCTCGCAAAGAGAAGCCTCTTTTGCATTATTTTCTGGTACAACAACTGATTTTATGCCATTATTTTTTAATCCAATAACAAGTGGCAAAACTCCGTTTACGGCTCTAAGTGTACCATCTAATGAAAGTTCGCCTAAAAAAGCCATATCCTTAGTTTTTTCTTCTGCAATAACGCTTTCTTCAATCAAAATCCCAACTGCAATCGGCAAATCAAAATTTGTACCCTCTTTTTTTATGTCAGCCGGTGCAAGGTTAATCACTACTTTCTTTTGAGGAAAACTGAAAGAAGAGTTTTTTATTGCCGAGCGAACACGTTCTCTTGCTTCAGATACTGCAACATCAGGTAAGCCTACAATTGATACAGACGGAAGTGAATTTACTAAATCGACTTCAACCTCTACATTGTATGCGTTTAGCCCTATGACTGTTGATGTTGTAACCTTACAAACCATTTATACCTCTTGAAATTGTTGTGAAATATGTTATAATGTAAATATAGGGGACAGATTAAGTCCGTCACAACTCAATCTGTCGTGTTACACCCTATACAAACAACAAAATAATTTGTAAAAGTGCTATCAGTACGTTGATGGCACTTTTTATTATAATGATTTGCATTGTACCTCCTTTCTGCCCCTTATTGTTACATTATAAGGTGTGAGGCTTTTGAAGGTCGGGGTGCCCCTATTAAATTTTCAATGTTCTTATAAAAAAACGGAGTTTTACTCAAACTCCGTTTTCTTACTACTTTTTATATCAACTATTTGATGTTAGCGAATGTCCAAGCATCAAATGTTGGTCTTGTTAAGTTAATATCAGATTTATCTTTTCCTGCACCTTCTGTATCGTGTGCGATTGAACGATAAACTCTGTTGTAGTATTCAATTACCATACGGTCTGAATTGAAGTATGCTTCAGCAGTTCTGATTGCTTGACGCATCATTCTTGCCCATTCTTCTTTGTTATGGTAGTAAGTTGGAATGATTTCTTTTTCGATTACATTCATCATGTATTCGTGATCTTTCCAGTGACGTTCTTCCCATGGAATTTCGTCGTCTAAGCCTTCGTATTCGATTGTGTAACCGTTTACACCATTGAATGTACCTTCAACTGTCCAACCGTCGTATGTTGATAAGTGTAATGCACCGTTTGCGTTAGCACTCATACCTGAAGTACCTGATGCTTCGAACGGTCTTAATGGTGTGTTCAACCAAATATCTGAACCACGTTTCAACATACCGCTTAATTGTAATTCATAACCTGGTAATACAACCATGTTTTTCATTGAGTGAGATCTGCTCAACAATTTGTTGAACATTTCTTTACCCATAACATCATCTGGGTGGAATTTACCAGCAAAAATCAATTGTAATTTGTTGTTGTCTAACAAGTTTGTAATGCGGTCTTTATCCATTAAGATTAACCAAGCACGTTTGTAATCAGCAAATCTTCTTGCCCAAGTGATTGTTAATACATCTGGGTCGAATCTCTTACCTGCTTTGTTAGCAATGTATTTGAACAATTCTTGTTTCATTTCACGTTTTGCTGCAAGTAATTCTTCGAATGATTTATCACCATTCATTCTCTTATCTTGCCAGTAGTGTAAGTTTACAGCGTTTGTGATTGCTCTGATAGGGCATCTGCCTTCGACCCAATCCCACATTTTGTTTGAAACAAGACCGTGTAATTGAGATACTGCGTTTGCGATACGGCTCATTCTTAATGCTGCAACTGTTAGTGAGAAGTTTTCGCCACCTAATTCGATTGCTTTTTCTCTTGAACATCCAGCGAAGAATCCACCTTCCATTAATGTATCAATCCAGTGAACTTCGTTACCTGCTGCCACTGGTGTGTGAGTTGTGAATACTGTTCTTTTCTTAACTTCATCAAGATTACCTTTGAATTGTCTTAATAATTCAAAGGCTGCTGGCAATGCGTGTCCTTCGTTCATGTGGATAACGTCGAATTTGTATCTCATTGCTTGTAAAATCTTGATACCGCCGATACCTAAAACAGTTTCTTGAGCGATTCTGATTTTTTCATTTCCGTCGTATAATCTGTGAGAAATGCTTCTTGCCCAATCGCTGTTTCCGTCGATATCTGTTGTTAATAAATAAACTGGGCATGAACCGAATAATTCAGGTTCTACTCTGTATGCTTTTACTTTTACTTTTTCGCCGAAAGTATCAATTTCTACTTGAACACCTAAATCTGTTAGGTAGTCATAGTATTTTCTTAAATAAGATACTTCTACTTGTCCGTTTTCGCCGATTCGTTGGTCATAGTAACCATAAGACCAAAGCATTGTTACACCTACCATTGGCATTTGTAAGTATCCTGCTGATAACATATGTGAACCAGCCAAGAATCCTAAACCGCCTGAATATGTGCTTAAAGATTGGTCTAATGCAATTTCCATTGACAAGTATGCAACTGATGGTAATGACATAATCTTTAATTCCTTCTGTTTTGTTGTGTACTCTATGCGGATAAAACTTTCCGCATTTAAAAGCATAACACAAAAAGAGGCGATTTTCTAATTTTGTTATTTACGCATTGCAAAAAGCCCAAAAACATGGCTATATCTTAAAAAAATAACGTTAAGAAATATTAAGATTTCAAGATTTCATTCACGATATCCTCTGCTTTGAACTTCAAACATGACAATTTTTCGCATGTTGTTTGACGGTGATCCCATAAACAAGGTTTTATAGGGCAATCATCATTTGTTTTTAGTGCTGTTACAAAATCTGCTTGTGGAATAAGTTTTTTGTCATCAGTAGAGCCGAAGATAGCATAAGTTCTAGTTTGTGTGCCAACTCCAATGTGAAGTGGTGCAGAATCTGAACATACAAATTTTTCGTATTTTGTAATTAATTTTGCTAAATCCATTAAGTTTTTTGTTTTGCCATAATAATTTTCAAAGTTTGGATTGTTTAATGGCTCAATAATTGATAAAATTTTATCAACAACTTCTTTATCGTCTGGACCACCAGTTAATGTAACGTGTTTGCTGTTTTCTAATAATA
>CAVFCO010000006.1:0-2295 GCA_963620955.1 Alistipes senegalensis
AAATACAACAACATAAATTAAGTACAACGTAGACTATACGTATTTATCATAAAAAGTACACTTAATTCATAAATCTTAATTAAATTATTTAACAATTCGTCCGTTGTTATACAGTTGATTAATCAATGCAAAATCTTCTTGGATTTCAACCAAAGCATCAATTAAATCGGGGTCAAACTGAGTACCACGTCCCTCAACCATAATCTCCATACATTTTTTATGGCTGTATGCTTCTTTATAAAGACGTTTTGAACTCAATGCATCATAAACATCTGCAATCGCCATTATTCTTGCACTCAATGGAATTTCTTCACCTTTTAAACCATCTGGATAACCTGTTCCGTCCCAACGTTCATGGTGATATTTCGCAATATCAATACCCATTTTTACAAATTCGTTTTTAGGGAATTTTCCATAAACTTCTTCCAAAGTTTCAGCCCCAAGAGTTGTGTGTTTTTTCATTTCTTCAAACTCTTCTGGAGTGAATTTCCCAGGTTTTAGCAAGATAGCATCAGGGATACCAACTTTACCGATATCATGCAAAGGACTTGCATAAACAATATTTTTTATAAATTCATCAGTTACGATATTTTTAAATTTTGGTTTTTCTGCCAATTGTTTAGAAAGAGCATAGCAATACTTTTGAACCCTTTCCAAGTGTTTGCCAGTATCATCATCACGAGATTGTGCAAGTTTTGCAAGAGAGAAAATTGTTGCCATTTGCATTTCAGTAATAGTTTTGCTTTGAGTTTCAACAATATTTTCTAATTGATTGTTTTTTTCTTCAAGTTCATATTGCATGTGATACATTTTTATATGAGTAGCAACTCTTGCTTTTACCTCATAATCTCTAAATGGAACAGAGATAATATCAACAGCACCTGCATTAAAACATTTTGAAACCGTGATTTCATCAATCATTGTACTAATCAAAACAACGGGAACATTTTCTGCTTGAGGGTCTTTAACAATTCTTTCGCATAAATCAATACCGTTTAAACCACGCATATTAATATCTAGCAAAATTAAATCAGGCTTATTCAATATAATAGATGCTCTAACTTGCATTGGGTTTGTTTCTATAGCAACAAAATAACCCTCACGTTCAAGAAAAGCACACAATTGTCTTAAATTTGATTCATTGTCGTCGACGATTAAAATTTTCTCTTGCATATTTTAATTATATCATTATTTTTGTCATTGTAAAATATTTGCTCGTGATAAAATATTTTTAAGGAAAGGCTTTGATTATGCGAAATTTTACAGTTGCATTTATGATATTAATTTTGTTTTTATCAATCACTTTTGCAATTTTCAAACCCATGCCCGCACAAGAAAAGACTAAAAATTCTGATACTGAAGAAAAAAGTTATGTAGAAAAACTTGTAACAGAACCTGATGCAACCTTAAATGCCGATAACAAGAGAGTTCCGACTTATTCAAACGAAATTCAAAGCAATATTCTTGAAAGAGATTTAATTCCTATAATAAAAGAACAAACTACTCCGCAAGAAGAAATTCAACCACAAATAAAACAAAAAATTTCAAATACGGATAAAATAGAACTCCCTCAAAAAATAAACGGCGGATATGAAAATATTTCACAAGAATTGTCGAACAAATATCACAACGACCCAAACGCTGTAGTATCAGATGAAGACTTCAATTATTATATGCAAAAATTACTTGATGAAAGCAATCAAAAATAGTCATTAGTTAATTATTGTTAAAAAATATACGTTTTTCATGTAATCAACCTTTGTTAAATCTATAATAATTATATTAGGGAAAGATTTTACATGATTATAGGATTAATTACACTTTTAATAGCCATTGCAGTTATTGTCGCACTTTTTGTAGTAAGCAAAGATAGAAAAAACTTTGTTATTGCGTTATTAAGTGTTACTTTTATCGTTACTATTGGCTTGTGTGTTGCAAAGCCTGTACAACACAAACCTTTTTCTATCAGTGCTATTGATTATTTCATCAAATTCAATGACGATGGCTCAATGACAACAACAAAACAAACAACTACCACAGAACTTCAAGAAAAGACTAAGTAATGAAAAAATTTATAACATCTATTCTTTGCACACTATACCTAGTTTCAACACAGGTTTGCTTTGCCGTAAGTAACCTTTATTTTGTAAAAAATACAAATAAAGAAACTTTGCAAAATATTGTGCAACAAGGAATTAGCAAAGATAAATCTTTTACTTTAAGAAAAACAAATCCATATTTGGCAATGTCAAACAATGGTAAAAATTATGCACTTGTAATTCTACAAACAAGTAG
>CAVFCO010000007.1:0-5759 GCA_963620955.1 Alistipes senegalensis
TTTAAGTTTTGTTCCTTACTCTTATATTAAGTATTTCTCTTTTCAAAAATTGCCTATTCAATATTAACAACTATTTTGGGCTTTTTATTACAAAAACATCGCAAAAAATCGAGGCACACCGTTTGGCATGCCTCTTGTATATAATATATGCAGAAAAAATAAATATTAACGTTTTGAGAATTGGAATCTCTTTCTTGCTCTTTTTTGACCGTATTTTTTACGTTCTTTAACACGTGGGTCACGAGTTAATAAGCCTTCAGCCTTTAGAACTGTTTTATATTCTTCATTTGCTTTAACTAATGCTCTAGCAATACCGTGTCTGATAGCACCGGCTTGTGAAACAACACCACCGCCAACTGCTTTTACACGTACGTCATATTTTTCTTGGTTTTCTGTCAATACTAATGGTCTGTAAACCATCATTTCGATAGCAGGTTTGTTTCCGATATGATCCATTAATTTTTTACCATTAACGAAAATTCTGCCTTTACCTTTTACTAATTTAACAACTGCGATAGATGTTTTTCTACGACCTGTTGCAATAATTTCTTTATCTGCCATTATTTAGCCTCCTTTTCTAATACGATAGGTTTTTGAGCAGCATGTGGATGTTCTGCACCTGCATAAACTTTCAATTTTGTAAATTGAGTATCACCTAAAGTATTGTGTTGAAGCATACCCTTAACTGCTTTTTCAATTGCTAATCTTGGGTCTTTTTCCATTAATTCTTTGAAACTTGCTGATTTCAATCCACCTGGATACATTGTGTGGTGGTAGTAAATTTTGTCAGTTTCTTTGTTACCAGTAACTTTTACTTTGTCAGCATTGATTACGATAACAAAATCACCAGTATCTACGTTTGGTGTATATTCTGGTTTGTTTTTACCTCTTAAAATGTTTGCAACACGTACTGCCAAACGACCTAAAATTTCGTCTGTAGCATCAATTACATACCATTTTCTTTCTACTTCTAGAGGTTTTGCTGAATAAGTTTTCATGCTTTTTTCTCCATTATGTTATTTTTAGTATTCTACTTTTAATAATGTCAATCCGCTTGGACTAACTGTTTGCCCTGCCTTTGTACGGTCTTTAGCATTTAACACCTCCGCCATATATTCAGGACTTTTATTTTCCCGTTCAATTTCCAACAATGTGCCGATTATTATTCGAACCATATTGTACAAAAATCTGTTTGCTATTATATCAACAACAACCATATCTTCGTTTGTCCAACAAGTCGCTTCATAAACTTCGCAATCGTTGTATGGATTTGAACTTCCACGATTTTTGAAACTTGAGAAATCATGATAGCCTTTAAGGTAACTCAAAGCCTTATTCATTTTTTCGATATCTAAATCGTACCTTACTCTCATCAAGTCGCCATCGAAGGCCTGTCTTTGACTGCGGTTAAGAAATACATATCTGTATTGTCTTGATTTTGCAGACTTTTGAGAGTGAAAGGTCGGAGGAACTTCGCAAACATCGGATATCGAAATATCCTTTGGTAGCAAACCGTTTATGGCTCTGATAAACCGAGAAGCAACAATTGGTTCGTCAAAATCAACGTGAACTGTTTGCCCTACCGAATTGACACCTGCGTCAGTTCTACCGGAAAAGACCGTTTTGATTGGTCTAGGATTATTATGAGTCGGTTTGACTCTTTTCAATGTACATATTGCTTTTTCCAATTCTCCTTGTATAGTCGGAACGGGTCTTTCCGTACCATCTTCGTCGAATTGAATTTGGCTTCCACCGTAGTTTTTGCCTTGATATTGTATTAAAAACGAATATCTTGTCATTATACTAATTGGATTAATGCCATTTCACTAGCATCACCACGTCTTGGTGGTAAGTGGTAAATTCTTGTGTAACCACCGTTGCGGTCTGAGTATTTTTTACCGATTACACAGAATAATTTTCTCAAAACTGTTTGTTTTGGAAGTTTTTTACCTTCTTCAACTGTTTCGAATACTTCACCAGTTGCAACATCAATGTATTTACCGATTTCTTTGTCGTAAATAAATTTTGCTGCTTGACGACGAGATGTTAAATCACCTTTTTTAGCCAAAGTGATTAAATCTTCAACGTATGGTCTTAATGCTTTTGCACGAGCCAATGTTGTTTTGATTTCGCCATGAGTAAACAATTCAGTTGCTAAAGCACGCAATAGAGCGTCTCTTTGGTCTTTTGCTCTTCCTAGCGTATGTTTTTTTGTTAAGTGTCTCATTTTTCTGTCCTTTTTATCTTAATTTTATTTTTTTCGTTTTAATTATTAAACTAATTCTTCTTCAGGCATTTCTGGGTTTGGAGCAAGGTCTAAACCGAAGTGGTGAAGTCTTTCGATAACTTCATCTGAAGATTTTTTACCGAAGTTTTTGATGTTTAATAAATCGTTTTCAGATTTTTTCAACAATTCTGCCATTGAATTGATGCTTGCTCTTTTCAAGCAATTGTATGCTCTTACTGACAATTCTAATTCTTCGATTGAAATTGTTGTTGTTGGTTCTTCTTCTTCAACTTCTTCTTCAACTGCTTGAACTGGTTGGTTTACAACTACTGGTTGACCAGAGATTGCAGCGATTTGCATAAAGTGGTCAATTAATAATTGAGCAGATTGAGAAAGTGCTGTTGTTACGTCTAATGAACCGTTTGACCAAATTTCTAATGTTACTTTGTCGAAATCAATTGAATCACCTACACGAGTTGGTTCTACGTTGTAAGCAACACGTTTGATTGGCATGAATGTTGCATCGATTGGTAACATATCGATTGATTGACCTGCTTTTGCATCTCTTGGAACGTCGTGTGCAACGTAACCTTTACCTGTTTCAACAACGATGTCAGCGTGGAAACTACCACCGTCAGCGATTGTACAAATTAACCAGTCAGGGTTAACAACTTTAACACCTGCAGGTAATTGAATGTCGCTTGCTAATACAGGACCAGCATGGTCGATATCTAATCTTAAATGTTGAGGTTCTTTTGAATCAGTTTTGATTACTAAACCTTTCATATTTAACATTACGTCAATAACATCTTCAACAACACCAGGAATTGCTGTATATTCGTGAGTAATACCTTCAATTCTTGCTGATGTTACGGCTGTACCTTCAAGACTTGATAATAATACACGTCTTAAAGAGTTACCGATTGTGTTACCAAAACCTTTTGCTAAAGGTTCAATAACAAATTTACCGTATTGTGAACCGTTTGAATCTGTTGTTGTATTTACTGTTTTAATTTTTAATTCCATTATATTTCTTCTCCTAATTTTTGGATATTGTTAAAACTATTTATTCTACTTAGATTTTACTATTTAGAATAATATTCGATTACAAGTTGTTCTTTTAGTTCAGGATCTAATTCTTCTCTTTCCGGAACTCTGTCGAAAGTGATTTTCATAGCATCGCTATCTTTTGTAATCCAAGCAGATTCACAAGGCATATCAATCATTTCGATAACACTCTTAACGAATGATTGGCTTCTTTCTCTGATTGTAACAACATCACCTGCTTTTAATAGGTATGATGGAATATCTACTTTTTTACCGTTAACTAAGATATGACCGTGGTTAACGATTTGTCTTGATTGTTTTCTTGTAATACCAAAACCTGCTCTGAATAATACGTTATCTAATCTTGATTCTAAGATTTGTAACAAGATTGTACCTGTAACGCCTTTTTTACGAGCGGCTTCGTTGTAGTATTTTGCGAATTGTTTTTCAGAAACTAAGTAAGTTAATCTGATTTTTTGTTTTTCATTTAAGTGTAATGCGTATTCAGAAAGTTTTTTTCTAACTGCACCGTGTTGACCTGATGCTGTTTGACGCATTGAAGAAGTTAACTTTCTGTTTGATAAGTCTTTTACTCCGTAGTTACGGAATAATTTATTTCTTGCACCTGTATATTTTGACATTGCCTTTTCCTTTTTTCTTTCTTATAATAATTACTTTTATTTTAGTTTTAATGTTAACGAACTCTCGCCAACGTAGCCAAAACTATACTCTACGTTTTTTAGGTGGTCTGCAACCATTGTGAGGGATTGGAGTTACATCTTTGATTAAAGTGATTTCCAAACCTGCTGCTTGAATTGCTCTGATTGCTGTTTCACGTCCTGAACCAGGTCCTTTGATATATACTTCAACTTTTTTCATACCTTGGTCAATTGATTTTTTAGCAACTTGTTCTGCTGCAGATTGTGCTGCGAATGGAGTACCTTTTCTAGCACCTTTGAAACCTGAAGCACCAGCAGTTGCCCAAGCAATTGCGTTACCTTGTGTATCTGTTGAAGTTACGATTGTATTATTGAATGTTGATTGAATATGAACAACACCTTGTAATACGTTCTTTTTTTCTTTTTTCTTTGTTGATTTTGGTCTTGCCATTTTTTTATTTCCTTATATCTTTACTTATATTTTCTATAAATGTTTTTCTTTTTGAGTTTAAACGTTGGGCTTTAATTTCCACCCTCTCAAAACTCAACAACTAACTAAGCAGTTTTCTTTTTAGTGATTGCTAAACCTTTTTTACCACGACGAGTTCTAGCATTTGTTTTTGTTCTTTGACCTCTGCATGGTAATGAACGTTTATGACGCATTCCTCTGAAAGAGTTGATTTCTTGTAAACGTTTGATATTCATTGATACTGAACGTCTTAAATCACCTTCGATTTCATAGTTGCTTAATTCTTCACGTAGTAATTTGATATCTGCATCTGTTAAATCGTCTGTTCTTAAATCTTCAGAGATACCTGTTTTTTCCAAGATTTTTTTACTTGTAGCAGGTCCGATACCGTAGATGTAAGTCAATGCGATAATCATTCTTTTGTTACGAGGTAAATCTACCCCTGATAGTCTTGCCATTTCTTTTTCCTTTATTTTATGTGTTTTACTTTTCTGTTTTATGGTTCTAGAGTGTTGAGGAAGTGCTTGTATTACTTGTCCCTTGATGCACTCTAGTAAACAAATTAATCATTCGCCCCGCTTGCTCATCTATTTCGCTTCGGAGCCGTTGCTCCTGTCGCTCAATCTGAGCGTCGCAGTGTTACGAGTTCCGCTCGTCCCTCGCTACACTCTAGCGAAGATTAACCTTGTCTTTGTTTATGTTTTGGGTTTTCACAAATAATTGCGATTCTACCTTTTCTTTTGATACATTTGCATTTGTCGCAAATTTTCTTTACTGAACTTCTAACTTTCATTGTTTTACCTTTCTATATTTCCATTCTATTTTAGTCTGAATGTAATTCTGCCTCTTGTTAAGTCATATGGTGTCATTTCAACTTTTACTTTATCCCCTGGTAAAATTCTGATGAAATTTTTTCTAATCTTACCTGAGATGTGTGCTAAAATCTCATGACCGTTTTCTAATTCCACTCTGAACATAGCGTTCGGCATTGATTCTAATATTGTACCTTCTAATTCTATTACGTCTTTTGACATAGTTTTCCTTTACTAACTAGTGTGTTATTTTATCATATTTGCTAAAAAAATCTTTGCAAGTGGTTAAAATCAATAATTTCAGACAAATTTTTAAACGTAAAACTGATTGTTTATATAAAAATACCAATCTTTCAGACATTTCTTGAACATGGTAAAATCAATTTATTATTAAGGATTAGGATAGTTTGTAAAATTTTGTAAACATTTTTAATATGTTCATTTTTGCAAAAACAATCATCTATTTTAAAAGGGATATTTGCAAAATTTTGAACAAATTTTTCGAAAAAACTGAAAATTTTATCAAAAATTTCCAGTTTTTATTT
>CAVFCO010000008.1:0-5810 GCA_963620955.1 Alistipes senegalensis
GTCTATTTCCATGGATTCTTTAGGGTTTTAACCTATTTCGTTACAATTGTTTACACTAAAACTTGAGGGTGGTGGAATACCTTTAAATATTGACTTGTAACATGAAAATTATTGAGTGTTTTTCACACTTGAAAGTAAAGGATTTTTTATATAAAATATTCTTAAAAATAAAGGAAAATTTTATGACTGGAAGACAACCTGAATATCAAAATTTAAAAAGATATAAAAAACAAAAAGATGTAACTGCACAAAATGTATTAACAGTTTTTGTAACAACATTTTTAATTATGTTAGTATTTTTCATTGGTGCAGCAAGACACATGACTCCAAACGTAGATGTTGCAATCGGTGAAGATAGTGCAACAGATGCTAAAGAAACAGGTTTGGGAGTTAAAGGTTTTATTGATAATCGCTTAAAAGCAATTCAATCAGAAGACACTTCTGAAATTGCAAAAAAATTAGAAGAAAAAGCGAAATCAAATTTTGATGAAGATGATGAAGATGAATACTTCTCAAAAGATTTGGAAGAAAAAGTAAAAATTCCTGTAAGAACAGTAAAACAAGAAGTTACAACACACAAAACTACAGCACCGGAAGAAGAAAAAGTTACAGTTAAGGTCATGAAACCAACAACTGTACCTCAACCAAAACCAACTGCAGATACAACTCCATTGCAAACTTCAGCAACTCCCACTTCAATAAAAGTTGTTGTTGGAAGTTATTCTTCAATGGATCAAGCAAAAGTTGCTCAAACAATTTTGCAAGAATCTAGTTTGGGTGTAACTCCATTTATAAAAAATATTCACGGTTCATATACTTTGCAAGTAGGTTCATTTACCTCAGAAACAAAGGCTCAATCACTTGCAAACGAATTATTAAAACACAATTTTCCAGCAAGAATTGTTAGAAATTAATAAGGAGATAAAAAATGTCTGATATAGTAACAATCGGTAGTGCAACTATTGATGTATTCGTAAGGTGCGATGATGCAAACATCGTTTCTGTTCATTCAATTGACAAAAAATCTGATTTTATGAGTTACAGATATGGTTCAAAACTTGAAATCACTGACTTTGACACAAATGTTGGTGGCGGAGGTGTTAACACAGCCGTAAACTTTGCAAATCTTGGGTTTGACACATCTGCAATTTTCAAAATGGGCAAAGATATTTATTCAAAAGGGGTTTTAAACTTCTTTGCTGATAAAAATATCGACTTATCAAATATGGTTCAAACTTCAAAAACAACAACAGGATTTTCTATTATCCTTGTAAGTTTTGAGGGAGATAGAACAGTTCTTGCTCATAGAGGCGGAAACGGTGAAATTAAAAAAGAAGACATTAATTTTGACGCAATCAAAAATGCAAAATTCTTATATCTTGCACCACTAAACGGTAAATCTACAAAAATTTTAGAACCAATTGTAGAATTTGCAAACGAAAATAACACTAATATCTGTGTAAATGCAGGTTCTTCAAGCCTTAAAAAAGGTTTTGAATATATGAAACACATTCTAGAAAATGCTCAAATTGTTGTTATGAACAAAGAAGAAGCACAAATGTGTACAAAAATTGAAATAAGACCTGACACATCTGAAGAAAAATTCTCAGAAGAAAAAATTCACCCAGATTTAGTCAAAATAATGAAAAAATTAAAAGTTAAAGATTATCAACTAATCGTTGTAACAGACGGTGGCAAAGGTGCTTACGCATACACAGGCAAAAACATCTACTTCTGCCCAGTATATCCGTCAAAAGTTGTTTCAACTCTAGGTGCTGGCGATGCTTTCGCATCAACTCTTTGTGCAACACTTAGTAAATATGGAAAAGATTTAGGAAAAGCACTTCTTTATGCATCAGTAAACTCAGGTTCTGTTGTTTCAAAATTCAGTGCAACAGAAGGTCTTTTGACATTTGAAGAAATCGAAGAAAGATTAAGAGAATTACCTGAATATAATTACGAAATTATTCCACTTGAAGAATAAAAAATATAGTAAACAAAAAGGCGGTCGGTGAAATCACCGATCGCCTTTTTATATCTTTTAAAATCCTAGAATTCTAAGTTAATTTGTGAGAATTGAACGATTTTATTTTTACCACGTTTTTTAGCATTGTATAATGCGTGTTCAGCATATCTGATAACTGTATTTGCATCTTCTTCAACGTTTTTCAAACATGGATAAGTTGAAATACCACCTGAAACTGTGATTGGGTGTCTTTCTTCTTCACCTGCAGGAATGAATTCCATTTTTTCAATATTACGTCTGAAACGTTCTGCAAACAAGAAAGCGTTATCTTCTGATGTGTTTGGAAGAATTACGATAAATTCTTCATCACCATAACGAGTCAAAACGTCTTCTTTTCTAATCATATCTTTCAATTTATCAGCAAAGTTTTTCAATAAAACGTCGCCCCATTCGTAGCCATACATATCGTTTACAACTTTGAAGAAGTCGATATCGAATAATAAGCATGACAATGGAGTTTTGTAACGTCTTGAACGAGAAATTTCTGCATCTAAACGTTCTTGTAAGTATTTTCTGTTATGTAAACCTGTTAATTCATCGGTTGTAGAAACTTCGTCGATTTTGTCATGAAGTTCTTTGATTTTTAATAATGAATTAATTCTTACAACTAATTTGTCTTTATTGATTGGTAATGAGATGTAATCATAACTCAATGCTCTGATTGTAACGTCATTGATTGGTTCTCCAACGAACAATACTGGAACTTTGAATTTTGTTGTCATCAAAACATCTTTTAAGTTTGGAACATCTTCAACGATTAATAAAGATGGATTTAATAATTCATATTCTTTCAAATCGTCAGACAATTCTACACGAATTTGTAATTCTTCAATATTGTCTAAGTGTTCAAGAGTATCCTTGATTTCAGACGATTTTTTAGTAGTATAAATAATAATGTTTCTCATGATTTCTCCTAATGTCTGCAATAATTATAACAAAGTGATTTTAAAAAAGCAATACGCTATTTAGAAAGTACAAATATTGCTTCTTCTGCAAACAAAGAACTTATTCTTTTAACAAAAATTCCTTTTCTTTGTTTACCACTGTTAAAATACATCGCTTTTAAAATTTTTATATCGTTTTGTTTTGCGTATTCAAAAAAGTCGTTGATTGTTAATAAGTGGATATTTGGAGTGTCATACCATTTGAACGGTAATCGTTTTGACATTGGCATTTTACCCTTAAACATCAAGTAAAAACGAACTTTCCAGTAGCCAAAATTAGGAAAACTTACAACAACCTTTTTGCCAACTCTAAGCATTTCTTTTATAACGAAATGAGGTTTTTCGGTTGATTGTAAAGTACTATTAAGAATTACATAATCGTATTCTTTGTCGCTAAATTGCATTAACCCCTCATCAATATCGCCTTGAATTGTGCTAACACCCTTTTGAATACTTTCGATTACGCAATTTTGGTCAATTTCAATCCCTTTGCCATAAACATTTTTTCTATCTTTCAACATTTTTAGCAAAGAGCCGTCGCCACTACCCAAATCCAAAACTTTTGAATTTTCTTCAACAATTTCGACAATAGATTCATAATTTACATGCAAGGCAGAATTATTTTGCATTTGCTGAAATCCCCAATCTGTTATAAACTTGCGAATTTATTTCTGCACCGACAAGAATAAGTATTGACGAATAATAAAGCCAAACCATTAATACGGCAAAAGCCCCAATTGTTCCGTAAACAAAGTTGTATGTGTGTAAACTGTTTACGTAAATTGAAAATCCCCAAGAACCAAGTAACCACGAGATTGTGAAGAAAAATGTCCCAGGGACAGTACTTTTTAATTTTAATAATTCTGAACCTTTTAAATCTGGCAACAAATAATAGTGCAAAAATGCCATGATATACAATGCCAAAAAGGCAATCGGCCAACGTAGGAACAACCACATTGAGGCAACATCTTGACCTAAATGCAAGTAAGTTACACAGAAATTGAAAATAACTTTACCAAAGATAATCAAGTTTATTGAAACAAATAAAACCGCTGTATTTACGCAAACCATAAGAAATGCAACAAATCTTGTATAAAGAAATGAACGAGTTTCACCTATTTTATATGCTCTATTAAGCCCTTTTTCAATGATTGCAACCATATTTGTTGTCAAGAACAAAGTAATTACAAACCCTAAAATTGCCCAAAATCCGCCTTTATCGTAAAAAATTACTTCACGCATAACGGTATAAATCAAACTCATTGAATCTCCAGGCATAATATTTGACATAAAGCCAAAAATTGGACGAATAAAGTCATGTTTACCAATCCAACCAAAAACCCCTGTTAAGAAAAGCATTAATGGAAAAATTCCCAAACAGCACATATAACTCATTTCTGAAGCCATTCCAAAAAAGTCGTTATTTACTACCGATTTTATTAATCTTTTCAAATAAATAAATTCTTTTTTCATTATAAACCTTGTTTTTTTATCTCAGCAAAAAGTTTTTTTACACCATCTTTTGCCCCACATTTCAAAACGCAACCCGCAGCAAATTTATGTCCACCGCCGTTGAATGCAGAACAAACTTCTGCAACATCAAGAGTTTTACTTCTCATTGAAACCTTGAACATTTTGTTATCAATTTCTTTAAGAATAAATGCAACTTCAGTAGAATCAATAGTTCTAAGTCTTTCTACTAACCCCTCAGTAAAGTCATCGCCATTGCCGAATTTTTCAATATCTTTTTTATAAATAACAATGTATGCGATTTTATCATCATCAGAGAATTCAGTCTTATTTATGCAATATGCTTGGAACATAACAAAATCTTTTGATTTCATTTCGTAGCAATTTTTGTAAACCCATAAAGGTTTTACTCCTAATTCTACCAATTTTGAAGCGATTGCAAGAGTTTCAGCCTTTGTATTGTCAAATCTAAATCCGCCAGTGTCGGTTAAAATTGCCGTATACAAAGCCTCTGCAATGTTTTCATCTAACTTCCAATCGTTGTTTTTTGCAATTTTATACAAAACTTCGCCAGTTGAACTTGCTTCACCCTCAACGAATCTGATATCTGCTTTATAGTTATTTGTTTTGTGGTGGTCAATTGCAACTTTTACTTTCGCTTTTTCGTAGAAAATTTGAGCATCGCAAATTCTATCCATAGCCGCAACATCAACAAGAATTACCATATCGTAAACCATTGAATTATCAAATTGCGAAAGATGTTTTATATCCTTGATTCCATTCAAAAATTCATACATTTTTGGAATTTTTGAAACAACCATCATTTCAGGTTTAATTTTATAATTGTTATAAATCAAATCTCTTAAAGCAAGCATTGAACCTAACGCATCACCGTCAGGATTTATATGAGAAATGATTAATATATTCTTCGCTGATTTTATGCTATCATTTAATTTTAATTGTTCCATTACTTAATTATAACACAAAGCAAAAATTGACATAAAAATGACTAAAAAGGTATTATACACAGATTTTGACGGAATTGATAACGTTATCTCTAAAATTCTTGAGGACAAAGAATTTAAAAAAGCGATGACAAAAAGTAATCTGTTCAAATTCTGGAAAAAAGTTGTAGGTGAGAAATTTGCTAAAAACTCTAAACCATACGGTATGACTACAAAATCAGTTATGATTATCGCCTGCAAAACCTCAATTGTCGCACAAGAACTTTTGCTTAGAAAAACTAAAATATTAAAAGATTTAGAACCTTACTTGAAATCTCTAAAATTAAACGTCAAAGATTTACGTTTTGATGCAAAACGTTGGGTTGACGAAGAAAAAGACGAATAATCATTAATTACCGAAATAAT
>CAVFCO010000008.1:5926-17493 GCA_963620955.1 Alistipes senegalensis
GTCTAATTCTTTCTCTTGAAACACCATAATGAGAACCAATTTCATCAAGAGTTTTCTTTTCACCGTTGTTATCCAAACCGTAACGCAAAATCAAAACATCTCTTTCTTTTGGCATCAACTGATTAAGCATTTTTTGAATATCTTCAAGCATACTTTCTTGTGATACTCGAGAATCCGGAGTTGCAGTAGATTCATCTACAATATAGTCTGCAATCTTTGTAGAATCGTCTTTTTGACTATTACCTGCAGGTGTTTCAATACTAATTGTTGATTGAGCAGATTTTACAATTTGATTTAATTTTGAAACAGAAATGCCTAATTTATACGCAATTTCTTGTTTTGTCGGAGTTCTTCCAAGTTCAGTAGTCAAATCAATTGTAGTCTTTTTAATTTTGTTCAAAGATTCAATCATGTGGATTGGAAGTCTGATTGCACGGGCTTTGTCAGCAATTGCACGAGTGATAGATTGTTGAATCCACCAAGTTGCATAAGTTGAAAACTTATAACCCTTTTCGTAATCAAATCTTTCTGCTGCTTTCATCAAACCGATGTTACCTTCTTGAATTAAATCCAAGAATGACAAACCACGACCAATATATTTTTTTGCAATACTTACAACCAAACGCAAGTTTGCGTTTACTAAAATATCTTTTGAAAATTCGCAATGCTCATTTTTGATTTTTTTAGCGATATCAATTTCTTCTTCAGATGATAACATAGGAATTTTGCCAATTTGTTGAAGATAAATTCTTACAGAATCGTCTGTATTTACAGAATTCAAACTTTCTTGAACTTTTGGGTCTTCAACTTTTTCAAGAATATCGTCTTCATCGTCCTCTGCTTGCAGACTATGGAAATCCACACCTTCTTCAGAGATTTCATCATCTAACAATTCAAACTTTTCTAATTTTTTACGCATTATTTTTTCCTTATTTGTAAAATCTGAATAGATTTACTTACAATTCTTTTGTTTAACTGCCTCAAATATAATTATACTTAAAGCATTTGATACATTCAAAGAGTTAAAATCTCTCATCATAGGAATTTTAACCTGAAAATCTGACAACTTAATTATTGACCTTGAAACCCCAGCATGCTCTGCACCCATTACAAGTACGAAATTCATGTCTGTATAGTTTACGTCGTAATAATTATCTTTCGCATCTGCTTCTGCTGCAATTACCCACCAGTTCTTTTCTTGCATTTGTTGTAATGCACTAACTGGGCTATTGACTTTTATGATAGAAATATGATTTACAGCACCTGCAGAAATTTTTTCAACCACAGAATTAACCTGTACACTGCGTCTTGACGGAATTATAATCGCTTCAACCCCTGCACAAACACAAGTTCTGATAATTGCACCTAAATTATGTGGGTCTTCAACACCGTCAAGCATTACAACTGACGAATTTGTATGCTCTTTTGACAAAAATTCATCTAATTCCAAATATTTTACAGGTGAAATTTGTGCAACAATACCTTGGTGGTTAACTTCTGCATACTGAGAAAATTTTTCTTTTGCTACAAATTGAAAAATTATTCCTCTTTTTTGACACAATTCTTTGATTTTAGCAATTTTATTGTCTGTGTGAATATTGTTAGAGATAATAACTTTGTTAATTTCTCTATTTTGAGATTCGATTGCCTCTAAAACGGCATTTTTACCATAGATAATGTCTTCCATTATTTGCAAACCTCTAACATTTTATCAATACAGCCTAATGCCTTTTTCGAAATTTCTTCATCAACGAAAATTTCATTTGTTTCATTTTTCAAAACGTTATAAATATCTTCTAAAGAGTTACATTTCATATTTGGACAAACAATACTGTCTTTGATTAAAATAAATTCTTTTTTTGGACAATCACGTTTTAATCTATCAACAACACCCTTTTCTGTTGCAATAACAAAAGTTTTATCCTCGCTTTTCATTGCATAGTCCATAATTTGAGATGTACTTCCAACAAAATCAGCCAACTTGCAAACTTCTTTGTGGCATTCTGGATGAGCCAAGATTTTAGCATCAGGATACTTAACTCTTGCATCTATCATATCATCAGGAGTAATTCTCAAGTGAGTTGGACAAAAACCGTTAAATGTTGTAACTTTAACTGCACCTTTCAATTGTTCTTCAACCCATTTTCCAAGATATGTATCAGGGCAGAATAGAA
Organism: Alistipes senegalensis; assembly: GCA_963620955.1. Classification (GTDB taxonomy): domain Bacteria; phylum Cyanobacteriota; class Vampirovibrionia; order Gastranaerophilales; family Gastranaerophilaceae; genus UBA6984. Next base: position 8,101 of record CAVFCO010000008.1, read on the forward strand.
CTTCTGGAACATTTAAACTTTTTACAATTTTTAAAGCATTTGAACTTGTACAGCAAATATCGCATTCAGATTTAACTTCAGCAGTAGAATTAACGTAACAAACAACAGGGACTTTATTATTTTTTGCTTTAAATTCTCTAAGTTGTTCTAAATTAATCATATCAGCCATTAAGCAACCTGATTGCATATTTGGTAAAAATACTTTTTTTTGAGGCGAAATTATTTTTGCAGTTTGAGCCATAAAATAAACTCCGGCAAAAACAATTACGTCAGCATCAGTTTTTGCTGCCATTCGGCTCAAATAAAGAGAATCTCCAACGTAATCAGCAACTTCATCAATCTCAATGTTTTGATAACAGTGTGCTAGAATTACTGCATTCTTTTCTTTTTTAAGTTTTAAGATTTCATCTTTTAGCATTATTAGTGCCTCATTTCACAATTATTTGACGTAAATTTATGTTTAAATTATAATATTCCTAAGATATTATATAATAAAAACAATTAAAATTCGCATATATGTTAAATCAATTATTCTCACAATTGGGTGCATCAACCAAAAATACCGTCGGCGTATCAATGTCGCCGTCAGTTGGCTTAGAAATGATTGAAGTTAATCCAAAAACAAAAGTCATTGAAAAATACGCATGCAAACAATTAGATTACGATTACTCAAAAAGAGAAATTGCGGATTATGATAGATTTAGAGAAGTTTTAGGTGATTTATTTGATGATTTGAGAATAAGTCGCAAAAGCAATATTATTCTTACTTTGCCGTCTGTTCATTACGGTTTAATTTCATTACCGGTGAACTTAGGTGATGAAGGTGTTACAAGTGCAATTATTTCAGAAGTTGAGCAATCTTCATACATCTTTAAACGTCAAGACCCTGTAATCAGTTGGGTTGATGCTTACCCATCAGGTGGCAAAGATAATAGAGAAATTTTATACGGTGCAATTCAACAAACTGCGTTAGATGAAATTAATGCGGCATGCGTTGAAATTGGTTGTACATTACTTGCAATCGAATCAGCCCCAAACTCTTTGTTAAAAACATTGAGTTTCAATCAATTGGCTGAAGAACAAATGGCACCTAACACTACTTGGAATTTAATGGTTATCAATCCAAATAGTTACTCAATGATTACAATGAACGGAAGAAGTGTTATGGATTACAGAGAAGAACCTCTTGCCTTGCGCTCTTTCGTTGGCGATGAAATTTACGAAGCAATCATTTCTTCTGCACAATTGACATTGCAAACTGTTCCGTCAAACTATTTATACATAGTTTCAGAAACAGACCTTGTTTCAGCAGAAGTTTTATCAATGAAAATTCCATTTGACGGAAACATTAAATTCCTTGAAAGTAACAAATACGTTCAAGGTCCTCTTATGGAAGCATCTTACAATATCTTGCCAAATGTTGTTTTAAAAACAACTCCGGAGGTTGTAGGTTCTGGTATTTACCAAATTGTTGACTTCCCATTCAAGTTTAACTTGTTGGGGCAAGGCATTAACGTTGACCAAATGTCAACTGATATTGCACCAAAAATTCATATTGGTAATACAGAAATTGAATTAACATCAGCATTCTTGAAAAAAACTTCGTTGATTGCTGCGACAATTATTGTTATTCCAGCATTGTTGATTTTATACTTGTTGAATTTCTTGAGTTCTGGGCAACAATCAAAATTAGACGAAATCAATAGTCAAATTGAATCGAACAAGTCCGAATTACAAAACTACGAAGACATTGATAAAAAGAATGAATTCGATGCGAAATTAGAAATTAATACAGTTCAAGCATCAAACAGAACAAAACTTATCTATTATTCTGCAATTGGTGCAAACTTACCTGAAAATACATGGTTAATTTACTTAAAAATAAAAGATAACGACAAAATTGATATTATTGGTCGTGCAAAAAATGCGGAAGCAGTATATGACTTCTACAAAGGTTTAAAAATGTCTGTAATCAACTCAGATTTACGTTTAAACAAATTAGAAATGTCTGCGGATTCTGTAGGAAATCTTGTAATTGAAGATTTAAACAGCATTAAACCAAAATTCTATGAATTTGAAATTACAAATATGAGTGAACACGAAATTCAAAGAATTGAAGATGAATTAAATGCTACTCAAAAAGATGAAAATGGAAATCAAAAAGATAACGCAAACCAACCAAGACGTAGACGTGGTTTCTTATTTGAAGATTTCTTAGCATTGCCACAGGTCGATGGTAATGGCGGACAACAAGGTCAAAATCAACAGGCTCAACCTGACCAACAAGGTCAAAACGAACCTCCAAAGAATTTGCCAGCAAACCTTGAATCTATAGAAAAATTCTAGTAAAGGAAACTTATGAAAGAACTTGAAAAATACAAAGAAGCCATAATGTATTTAGCATTGATTATTATCGTTGCTGTGGCTTTATTTAAACAAATTCAACCAAAATTTCTTTCTACTATAGATTTGTTTGGCCAAGTAAAAACTCAAACAGAAGTTTCTGAACATATCAGCAGACAATTGTCTATTGCAAAAGAAAAAGCCGATAGAAAAAAGAAATTGAGAATGCTTGACGATATGACAAAGAAAATCTACGAGCCAAACGGTGCGGCAACTGACTCTGAATCAACATTCGCATTACTATTAGACGATATTATTGAAATTTCAAGAAAAAATCACATCAAAACTCACTCTATAAGACAAGTTGTAGACCCTGAAGAAGATGTTTTCATCAAAGGTGATAAAGCACACTATTCTGCTTGTAAGTTAGAAATGAAAATCATTTCAGACTACACAGATTTTAAAGAATACATTAGTGATTTATACAAATATCCATATTTGGTAAATATCAACAACATTGAAATTTATCCATACGAAAAAAATAAAAGAATTTTACTTGTAAATTTATCGCTAACTCTTTATGCTATGAAGAACTCTGAAGAAACTGCTCAAGAAGAAAACAAAGCAAAAGAGGGTGGCGGAGATAACCAAAACGGCGAAAATAATGGTGAAAACGGAGGAGATCAAGCACCTCCACCGCCAACACCTTAGATGAAGAATTAAAGAAAACAAGTACTTTGAAAGTTAATTTTCAAAGTACTTGTAGTTTATGGAAAACATCTTCTCTTTATTTTTTGCACAAACGGCACAATATTGAGTTTCTAGGCACATTTTTTTGCTGTAATCAGAAAAATCTGCACCCATTCTACCTCTATGGTCGTTTGCCAAGAACGGACAGACATAGACACCCTTTTCTGTTAGAATTCTACCAGATTGGCAGTCTAAATTTTGGAATTTTTCAACAAAATTTTCTTCTTTTGAATACTTATTAAAATATTCATTGATTTGGAAATTACAATCTTCTACAAAAACATCTGCATTATCAAAAACCTTTTTAAATTGAGTTATTAAGGTCTTTTTATCTTCTTTGTAGTAATTTGTAACGTTAAAAATCGGATTAAATTCGTATTTTGACAAGATTTTTGAAGCGTGAATAATTTGTCTGAACGCACCACGACCACGTAAATCGTCGTTCCTAATCTCGTCATAACTATCTAATGGCAACATAAAGATAATTTCGTAATCAGATTCGTCCTCGACTTTTTTCAAAAATCGAACTTTTTTCTCGTTCAAAAACGAACCGTTTGTACAAATACAAACATTTGTAGTTTTTAAACATAGCCTTAAGATAGCATTAAAATCTGGGTGCAACATTGGTTCTGCACCTGTAAGATAAATACAATAAAGATTTTCACCTTTAGTGTCTTCAAGAGCCTGTTTAATTTTATCAATATTAATAAAATCTTTTACTGTTCTTGAAAGCGGAAAATCAATGTAACAATGTTTGCAACGTTGGTTGCAATTTTTCGCTGTTAATTCAATAAACAAATTATTTAATTCCTTTAGTTCACTTTTTGGAACTGCGTATAACTTTTCAACTGTCATAATATCACCTACTTTTTACTGTTATTTTAGAAGTTAAAAAAGTAATTGTAATTAGACAAGTGGCTATACAAGTGGACTATTTTGAATTAAAAACACATTAAATTCACGAAAAAATAAACTTACTATTGCCGAGATTTAGAGGCTTAATCATATTTTCGACCTCTTTTGAGTTTACAACCCAATTTATACTACCTTCGGCAAACTTCAAAAAATGATATGTGGAAGCAATAGTCGCCACCTTTGATGCATCTATTAAATTCAACATCGAAATATCTATTGTCATATTAGCAGATTTGCTTTTACGTATAGATTTTTTAATGTTTTCGACTATTTTTTCTGGATTTTTCTCAATAGGAATTACAGAATAATTTTGGATTTTTGCTTGTAACATATATTTCCTCTCTTACATAGAAAATATCGTTTAAAACATTACAAAATTTGAATTTTTGTATTAATTTAATACTTTTGTATGAGATTATTGTATAATATAGAAAAGTGGAGAAATTATGAAAACATTAAATTTAATTGAAACAGCAAAGAATGTTTTGGATATTGAAGCACAATCAATATTGAGAATAAAAAATAATTTAGACGAAAAACAATTCAATAACGCAATTGAAGCGATTTATAACTGCAAAGGCAGAGTAATTATCACAGGTATGGGCAAATCTGGTCATATCGGCACAAAAATTGCCGCAACTCTTTCATCAACAGGAACTCCGGCATACTTTTTACACCCTGCTGAAAGTACTCACGGAGATTCTGGTATTATCACACGAGATGACATTATTATCGCAATCTCAAATAGCGGTGAAACTCAAGAGTTATTGAATTTATTGCCATTGTTGAAAAGATTTGGACTTACAATCATCTCAATGACAAGCAATCCAAATTCTACTCTAGGACAAGCAAGCGACATCTTTTTAGATATTTCTGTAGAAAAAGAAGCATGCCCGTTAGGAAAAGCACCAACAGCATCAACAACTGTAACTCTTGCACTTGGCGATGCTCTTGCAATGTGCTTGCTAGAAAGACGTGGATTTACAGAAGAAGACTTCTTAATCTTCCACCCATCAGGAACTTTGGGCAAAGGATTTACACACAGAGTAAAAGATTTGATGAAAACAGAAGATTTACCAATTGAAAAAGAATACGAAATGTTTACAGATGTTGTAGAAACAATTTCTTCTCACAAATTAGGTTTAGCAATTATTGTTGATAACTCAGGTAAATTAACTGGTATCTTAACAGATGGTGATATCAGACGTAATTTGTTAAAATACAAAGATTTAGAACACTTAGTTGTTGCAGATGCAATGACAAAATCTCCAAAAACGGTTAAATCAAATTCATACGCAGCAAGTGCATTACACTTAATGGAAAAATATTCTATTACAGCACTTCCTATCGTAAATGAAGATGGAAAACCAGAGGGAATTGTTCACGTACATGATTTATTAAAAGCAGGAGTTGTATAATGAATGACATTATAAGAGAAAAAGCAAAAAAGATTAAATTATTGGCTTTTGACGTAGACGGCGTAATGACTACAGGCGAAGTTACTTATGACGAAAACGGAGTTGAATACAAATCTTTCAACGTAAAAGACGGACATGGCTTAGTTAGAATTCAAAAAGCAGGCTTTATTACTGCCATTATCACAGCAAGAAACAATGGAACAGTAAAACACAGAGCAGAAAACTTACACATTACAGAATTATATCAAGGTCAAAAATACAAACTTCCAGCATTGGAAGAAATTATGAAAAAATACGATTTAACATACGACCAAGTTTCTTATATGGGCGATGATTTACCAGATTTATGTATTCTTGAAAAAGTTGGTTTAAAATGTTGTCCAAACGATGCCGTAGATGAAGTAAAAAGTGTTTGCAACTTTATTTCAACAAAAGACGGTGGCAGAGGTGCAGTTAGAGAGTTAACCGATATGATTTTAGATGCACAAGGCATCAAAAAAGAATATACCGTTTCAGAGGGAAAATAATAGGAGGATTAAATATGTACGAAGTTAGTGCACAAGTAGAATTTTCAGCAGCACACCACTTGTTAGATTATGAGGGTGGAAAATGCGAACAACAACACGGTCATAACTGGACTGTAGAAGTTACAGTAAAAGGTGATATCCTAGACCAAAGTAATATTCTAGTTGATTTCAAAGCATTAAAAAGAGATTTAAGATTAGTTCTTGCAGACTTAGACCACAAAGACTTAAACGAAATCGAAGATTTCAAAAACGAAAGTCCAAGCAGTGAATTTATTGCAAGATACGTTTATAACAGAATGAAAGAAACATACGTTGAACTATACAAAGTTTCTGTTTGGGAAACAAAAGGTTCTTGTGCAACTTACTACGAGGCTGAATAATGAGTACACTTCAAGCAATAATAATGGGAATTATTCAAGGTTTAAGCGAATTTTTGCCAATCTCAAGTTCTGCTCACCTTGTATTTACATCAAATATTTATTCTGTTCTAACAGGCACACCTATTGACTCAGAATCAAGCCAACAAGCATTCTTGAGCATTATGTTGCACCTTGGAACATTGATTGCAATATTCATATACTTTAGAAATGAATTATGGTCAATTACAAAAGAGTTCTTTTCTGCTTTATATAAAAGAGATTTCTCTAACAAAGAAGCACAAATGGGCTTGTACATAGTTGTTGGTACAATTTTCACAGTTGCAATCGCATATCCGCTAAAAGATATTACAGAAAAATTGCTAGTTTATCCACAATTAGTTGCATTTTTGCTAATTTTAACAGGTTTTGTACTATTTTTCAGCGAATTCAAATCAAAACACGCAGAAGAACATTCTGACAAATTAGACATGAAAAAGGCAATCCTAATCGGTATTGCACAAGGTCTTGCAGTGTTCCCAGGATTCTCTCGTTCAGGCTGGACAATCGCAACAGGCTTGTTTGCAGGGTTAGATAGAGTTACAAGTACAAGATTTTCATTCTTACTTGTAGTTCCAATTATCCTTGGAACATCTATTTTCTACCCAATTCTTGAAATCCAACCACAAGAACTTGCAAGTTACAACTGGCTTGGGATTGTTTTAGGAACTATCGTTTCCGCAATTGTTGGATATTTTTGTATAAAATATTTCTTGAAATTTGTTGCAAGATTTTCAATGAACTTCTTCGCTTATTACTGTATTATCGTTGGTTTAATGGTAATCAGTTTCTTCACAGGATTATCAATCGGCGGAGCATCATAGTCAAATCTTATATTTAAACAAAATCAAAAGGTCAATCGCTTAGCGATTGACCTTTTGATTTGTGTGTGTGAAATGTGGGTGGGTTGGGGTAAATGAGAAATTTATTAAAATTTCAAAATCTTATTTTACTTTTTGGAAAATAAAGATATATTCGTGTTGGAAGATTGAGAAGCCACCTGCTAAAGCACGGTATCTCCAAAGGTTAGCAGTTTTGCCTTTTGCTCTATCGTTTCCTTGAATATCTTTTACGATAATTGATTTCAGTTTGAAACCAATGTCTTTCATTCTTTGCATACATTCAAAACCTAAAGGTTGAACTTCAGAGTTTTTGTAACTATCTCCGATAATTAATGCAGCAAATCTTCCTTTTTCAAGTAAATCATAACCATTCTTTGCTACTTTTTCGAACAAATCATAGAATTGTTCAGTTGATTCGCAGTTTGAAAGGTCTTCTTTTTTATCTGAGAACTTGATAATATCGTCATAAGGTGGGTGAAGAATTAAAAGTTGTGCTTTTTCTTCGCCCATAACTTCTAATCTTGCTTGAATTTTGTCAACAATTTCATCACTTGCAGAATCACCACAAATAAGGTTCATTCTTGTAACAAGTTGTTTGTCAGTAAATTTTTGACTTACGTGTTCTACCAATTCAGGTTTTAATTCAACACCGATACAACGGCGATCTTCATTCATAGCCTCAATGCCAGAAGTACCTGAACCAAAGAACATATCTAAAACGATATCATTTTTCTTTGTATAACGTTGATATAATTGTTGAGCGATTTGCGGAATGTAATTTCCGTGGTATTCGTTTGAATGTCCGCCCGATTTTAATCTTGATGGGAATTGCCAAAATGTATCTGTTTTAACGTCTGGATAATTCTTCCATTCGTTCAAATTAATATCACTGTAAGCAGTTGTTTTAATCGGATTTGTTTGTACAACGTTCAAATTAGCATTTTGAACTTGTACTTTTTTCAAGTTTGACTTAACCATTTTAAATTACTATCCTCTGTCCCTCTTTGTGTCTTAATAATATAAAATTTTTTCAAATATAAAATCAAATAAAAAGATGATGTTTGAGAAAAACAACTACACAAAACGGAGGATATTAGAAAGATTTTAAAATAAAAAATACCGTACTTTTTGTCATTCCGCATAAGCGAATGATACTTTAGATACCGCAACTCACCTCTCATAAACGATTCTCAATCGTTTATTCGGCAGAGTGGTATGACGAAAACTTTGGCAGAGTGGACAGCATTACACTTTGTCATTCCGCATAAGTGAAACGCATTGCGGAATCTTTTGAGATACCGCAACAGAATACTTTGTATACAGTGTGTTAAATCTGTTTTTATATAGATACCGCAACAAGTGCGGTATGACGGAAGATTTTAATTTTTTATTTAAAAATTTAAAATGACAAAAATGACTTGAAAAATTCAAGTCATTTTTTATTTTATTCTAGTTCTTATTTTCGTTAATAAGCATAGTCCATTACATCACTTTTCTTTTCAGTATCACCCATCCAATCTCTAAATTTTTCCGTTAATGTTCTTTGATCTTTAGTTGCGGGTTCTGTTAAAATAGTATTTGTTTCGTAGGTTTTTGGTCTTGTAACTTTTTCAAGAAAGTCAACGAGACACCCGCCTACAGGACTGTATTCTTTCCAACCTGACTCTAGTCTAATATCTGAGTTCTTTTTCTTAGGGTTACGTACGAAGTACGTACGGTCCACACTACCTTCATTTACACGAGATGGTGAATCTTTATGATAGATTTCAAGAACATCTCCTTGTGAGATTTTTTCTAATCTTTTCATATACATTGAATAGTTTTCATATTTACCCTCTCTGTTAACAGACTTAACATACTTTCTAAAATCTTCATTGTCTTTAAATTTTGCTTGAAAACTTGGTTGAGCACCTACAGTTGGATTAATGTTCATTGATTTAACCTTCCTTTTTATATGTATTACTAATTACCTTCCACTTATAGTTCATGTAAGTAAAATGAAGATTAAAAATTGCCAAACTCAATCATAATGCCCCTCACATCATATCATATCATATCATATAGTGAGTATAGTTGGGTTTCAGCCATTTTAAAACTCGTCTTTACATATCGTTACAAACATCATTTCCTGCATTCAAGAAGCAATCGCAACACTATAAAGTTGAAAAACTTGTTTAGGTGT
>CAVFCO010000009.1:0-11596 GCA_963620955.1 Alistipes senegalensis
ATACAACAGAATTAGCAAAAGCAGAAGCAGAATATAATGCAAAAACAGCAAAAATTAATAATAAAGAAAAATTATTAGATAATGACTTGAAAGCATTGGATACAGAACACAGTGCATTGAATACAGAAATGGATTCAGTAAAATCATTAATCAAAGATAACGTAGACAAAACATTCAACTTATTCTCATAATTAGAATAATTATGAATGAAGAAAAATTAAAAAATATTCGGGTTGTCGTGGGAGTAACGCTCACTCCACCTTACGGGCTTGGTTCACTTCGTTCACACGACGCCCTACCGAAATTTTTCCTTATTTCCTTCCCTATACACACGATTTTAAAACGACCACCAAGAGTGGTCTTTTTTTTACGGTTTTTGCATAGGCTGAAGCGAAGCAAGAGGTATGCCGTCATACCGCATAAGTGAACGTTAGTGAACGCATTGCGGTATCTTTTAATTATATTTTTAAGATCCCGCAACGAAGTGCGGGATGACAAAGGATTATTCCTGAAACCTAACAATAATCATAAAATTATAAAAGAAATACTTAATATAATTATAATAGACGTCATACCGCATGAACGAAGTGAATTGCGGTATCTAAAAAAAATAGATTCCGCAACAAGTACAGAATGACAGTTATTTATTCTTCTCGTCATACGGCAATTGTGATATCTTTAGTTTTGCAAAGACATTTATCCGTTAAATGAATTATTGCAATTCTTGAATTTTCTTATAAAGTTCTTTTTGTTTGTCTGAAACGTTTTTAGGTATAACGATTTTGATTTTTGCGTTCAAATCGCCAAAACCACCCTCTTTTTTAGGTAATCCTAAGCCTCTAAGTCTTAATGATTGACCTGACGATGTGCCTGCTGGAATTTTAATATTGATTTTACCGTGTAAAGTTTCAATATCCTTTTGAACTCCAAGAACTGCTTCCGGGGGAGTTATTTCAATATCTTGAGTTAAGTTAAATCCGTCAACAGTAAATTTTGAGTCTTTAATATTAATAATTAAGAACAAATCACCTTTTTTACCTGTAATATCAGCCTTTCCTTCACCGTGAAGTCGGATTTTTTGTCCCTCTTTGATACCTTTTGGAATTCTAACGTTTACAGTTTTATTCTTTGAAACAATTCCAGTTCCTTGGCAATGCGTACAAAAACCATTAGGTGGACAAGCCTTACATTGTTCCATTTCCTTGAATGTAACTTTTATCGGTTTATCTGAGAATAAATCTTTTGCCGTTACATTTACTGTTTTTGTAATATCTAAATTTTCAGGCTTTGCTTGGCGTTGAGTATGTCCTGCTTGATTAAAGTTCATGCCCATACCTTCAAAACCTGTAAATCCACTGTTTCTAGAAGAAGTTGTTCTTTGACCTGACATCATATCGCCAAATAGTGAACTAAAGAAGTCAGAAAAACCTCCCATACCGTCGAATGAAGAAAATCCTCCGCCGGCATTGTTAAAGTTAAAGTTTATATTTTCGTACCCTGGAGGTGGTGTGAAATCTGCACCGCCTTGCCAATTTGCACCAAGGCTATCGTATCTTTGACGTTTTTCTTTGTCGCCCAAAACTTCATAGGCTTCGTTAATTTCCTTGAATTTTTGTTCGGCTTCTTTTGTTTTGTTTACATCTGGGTGATATTTACGAGCAAGTTTTCTGTAAGCAGATTTGATTTCCGCTTCCGTTGCTTCACGTTTTACACCAAGAGTTTCATAATAATCTTTATATTGCATGGAACTTTTTCTCCCATTTATCATTTTAATATATTTTTTGCAAAAATGTCTATTTATTAATTATTTTTTAATGCTTTAGAACGTAAATTTCTGTGGTAAGTGATTGCAAATCTATGTGCTTCATCACGTACTCTTTGGATTAAAAATAACGCACTTGAACCTCTTGGAATAAGTATTGATTTTGATTTATGTGGCAAGAAAACTTCTTCTTCTCGTTTTGCAAGGCTGACTATATCAATTCCCGTAACTCCAAGTTCTTCAACAATTTGCATAACACTAGATAACTGACCTTTGCCTCCGTCGATTATTATTAAATCAGGTTTTTCCCAACCCTCTTCGCCAAGTCGTTTAAATCTTCTTGATAAAACTTCTTTCATAGATTGAAAATCATCTGGTTTTCCCTCAGTTGATTTAACCTTATAACGTTTATACAAAGATTTTTTCGGCATACCGTTTACAAAACATATTCCAGATGCAACGGTATTTGTACCTTGAATATGCGAAATATCGTAGCACTCAATTTTGTGAGGAAAGTTTTTCAAGTGAAGAATTTCCGCCAAATATGAGCCAATTTCGTTAAAATCATTGCCTAAATTAACTAAAGATTGTATTTTTGCCTTTTCTAAAACATCTTTTGCGTTTTTATCTGCAAGTTTTTGCAATTCATTGCCTGCTTTAGTTTTACCGTAACTGATTTTTACTTTTTTGTGTGATAAAATTTCAAGCCACTCTTCGTACAAACTTTTTTCGCCAAGTTCTTCAAGTGCCGAAGATACGATTTTATCAGGGTAATCAAGTTTTAGCATTGAGTAATAATCTTTGAAAAATCTTGCAAAAAATTCTGTAGAATCCTCTTCTTCAACCTGATAATCAAAAGTCTTTTTGTCAATCAATCGACCTTCTCTAATCATAAGTATTGCAATAGCAATGATACCGTTTTCGTGTAAAACTGAAATGATATCTTCGTTTAATTTTGTACTTTCGTAGACAACTTTTTGCTTTTCTAAAGTTTTCTTTAGGTCAAAGTAACTATCTCTTAATCTTGCGGCTTTTTCAAATTGTTCAGAATCTGAATATTTTTGGATTTGTTCCATTAATTGTTTTAACAATTCGCCTTGCTTACCAGTTAAAAACAGTTCGGCTTGCTCTATTAGTTTTTTGTATTCTTCTGAGGATACTTTATTTTGACAAGGTGCTAAACATCGTCCAATATCATAGTAAAGACAAGGTCTTGTCTTAAATTTTGGTTGTTTGCATTGTTTTAGTGGAAACAATTTTTTTATAAAATCTAATGTTGAATACATTGCCCTAATATCGGTGTAAGGACCAAAAAAATGCCCCTTATCTGGATTAAGGTTTTTCTTTCTCACAACAAGTATTCTTGGAAAATCTTCGTCTGTGATTAAAAAATAAGGATATTTTTTATCATCTTTAAGTAAAATATTATATTTTGGCTTGTGCTTTTTAATAAGTTGATCTTCAAGGATAAATGCTTCAACCTCAGTATCAGTAATGATATATTCAAGTCTTTCAATATGCGAAACTAACTGAACTGTTTTCGGAGATTTTTGAGAACGATTAAAGTAACTTCTTACCCTCTTTTTTAAATTCTTAGCCTTGCCAACGTAAATAATAGTGTTATCTTTGTCATAATAAAGATAACAACCTGACAAATCCGGAAGTAATTTTAAGGTCTGTTTTAATTCTTCGTTCATATAAATATTATAGCAGATAAAAAAGGGCGACACACTTCTGTGTGTCGCCCTTTTTTGTTTAAAATCTTATAAAACTGCTGTAGTTCCGATTTGTTCGCTAACTTTGAATGGTACTTCTTTAACTTTCATATCTGTTTCGTCAAGGATTCCTCTTTCTAATTCAGTATATGAAGCAGTTTTAGAGTTAAATGCTTTTCTTAAAAATTCATAAGAAATTTTTGGGTCGCATTTATCACCACAAGTGAATAAATCTACTGCAGCATAACCCAATTCAGGCCAAGTGTGAATTGCTAAATGGCTTTCAGCAATAATTACAACACCGCTAACACCGTATGGGTTAAACATATGGAAACATTTTTGGACAACAGTAGCACCGCATTCAAGTGCTGCATCAACCATCAATTTTTCAATTTTTGATAAACTGTTCAGGGTATTCGGATTGCATTCAAAAAACTCCGCTAAAACGTGTCTACCTAAGTGTACTTGTTTCATTCCTGCTTTATCAATTGTTGAAAAAGGTGATGTTATTGCCAATTCATGTGCCTCCTTATAAAAATAATACGTAGTTACAAATAAAATCTTACAACAAAATATTTATTTTTTGTATTCTTTTTTCAAAAAAAAATATATTAATATTAGCCAATTGGCTGAATTACTTTTGTAGTAGTAATTTTAGAAAAATATTATTTTGAATAATTGTTAATAAAATGTAACACAAACATAATTTTTTAATTTTTGATAGTATATTTAAGTTATGAGCAAGATTTTAGTTGTAGATGATGATAAAGCGATTAATGAATTAATAAAGGTAAACTTAACTCTTTCAGGGTACAAAGTTGTACAGGCTTATGACGGAGTTGAGGGTTTTGCTTTGGCAAAACAAGAACTTCCAAATATGGTTATTCTTGACGTTATGATGCCAAATGTAGATGGTTACACTGTTGCTCAACGAATTCGCCAATGTGAGGGCATAAAAAATATGCCAATACTTATGTTGACCGCATTATCTGATATTACGGATAAAGGAAAAGGGTTTGACATCGGAATTGATGACTATTTGGTGAAACCTTTTGATATGGAAGAATTAAAAATGCGTGTTAGAGCGATTTTAAAACGTTCAAACCAACTTCCAGAATCTCTTGCCACTAAAGAATTGTTAGTTTTAGGTGAAATTACTTTGTTACCTGAAACTTATTCTGTTAAAATCGGTGAAAAAGTTGCAAAACTTACTCCAATTGAGTTTGATATTTTTAATATATTGTTTCAAAATCACGGAACTATGGTATCTTCTGCAAAATTGCTTAAAGATGTTTGGGGATATGCTCCAGACGATGACGTCGAAACAATTCGTGTACACATAAGACATTTGCGTACAAAAATTGACAAAATTTCTGACGGCAAAAAATATATTGAAACAATTTATGGTGGTGGCTATAAACTATCTGTTTAATTAGTCTTCGTCGTTTAGACTTAAAACAGCCATGAATGCTTCTTGTGGTACTTCAACTTTACCAACTGCTTTCATTCTCTTTTTACCACGTTTTTGTTTTTCTAAAAGTTTACGTTTACGAGTAATATCACCACCGTAACACTTATCCAAAACGCTTTTTCTAAGTGCTTTGATGTTTGTTCTAGCGATAACTCTACCACCAATTGCGGCTTGAATTGGAACTTCAAACAATTGACGTGGAATAATTGTTTTTAATTTTTCTGTTAATTTTTGACCAATGTGGAACGCACTGTCTTTGTGGCAAATTACAGAAAGAGCATCAACTACTTCACCTGCAAGCATTACGTCAAGTTTTACAAGTTCAGAACGTTTGTAATCGCAAAATTCGTAATCCATACTTGCGTAGCCTTTTGTTCTTGATTTCAATTGGTCATAAAAGTCTGTAATAACTTCGCTCAATGGAATATGATATTCTAAATTAACTCTAACTTTATCAATATAAGTCATGTTGATGAAAATACCACGTTTTGATTGAGTTAAATCCATTAACGTACCTGTATATTCGTTAGGTGCAATAATATCAACCTTTACATAAGGTTCTTCAATATATTCTCTTTGTGCTGCCGGAGGAAGATTTGCAGGGTTATCAATTGATAAAACTTCTCCTGTTGTTGTGTGAACATGGTAAACTACAGACGGAGCCGTGGTTACAAGTGCTAAATTATACTCACGTTCCAAACGTTCTTGAGCAATTTCCATGTGCAACATTCCCAAGAAACCACATCTAAATCCAAAGCCTAAAGCACTTGATGTTTCAGGTTCAAAAGTAATACTACTATCTGACAATTTTAATTTTTCAAGAGCCTCTTTTAAATCGTGATAATCTTCGTTATCTACTGGGTAAAGCCCTGAGAATACCATTGGTAATGCTTCTTGATACCCTGGTAGAGGTTCAGTTGCCGGATTTTCTACTGTTGTTAAAGTATCACCTACAAAACGTGTAATTTCTTTAATCGAGCCTGCGAAATAACCTACATCACCGCATTTTAATGCTTCGCAAGGAACACGAGTTGGAGTTAAATATCCTAATTCAACAACGTCATAAGACTTTCCTGACGCCATAAATTTAACTTTATCGCCCATTTTGATACTTCCGTCCATAATTTTGAACAAACAAACTGTACCTAAATAAGGGTCATAAGCACTGTCAAAAACTAATGCTCTTAAAGGTTTTTCTGTAGTGTCTACAGGAGGTGGCACTAAATCAACAATTGCTTCTAAAACCTGGTCAATACCCTCACCAGTTTTTGCACTAACAGGGATTGCAAGTGAAGCGTCAATACCTAAAACTTCTTCGATTTCTGCTTTTACACGTTCAACATCTGCAGACGGTAAGTCAATTTTATTAATTACTGGAATAATTTCCAAATTTTGTTCTGCTGCAAGATAAACATTTGCCAAAGTTTGTGCCTCAACACCTTGAGTCGCATCAACAATTAACAATGCACCTTCACAAGCGGCTAATGAACGAGAAACTTCATACGTAAAATCTACGTGTCCAGGGGTGTCAATTAAGTTCAACTCATACTTTTTGCCGTTTTTTGCGGTGTAATTCATACGAGCAGTGTTAAGTTTGATTGTAATCCCTCTTTCACGTTCAATATCCATTGAATCTAACAATTGCTCTTGCATATCTCTTTTACTAATCGTTTCAGTTGCTTCAAGCAATCTGTCTGCAAGAGTTGATTTACCGTGGTCTATGTGTGCAATAATGCAAAAATTTCTAACGTTTTCTATGTATTTCATAATATAATTATATCTGAAAATTTTTGAGTGTAAAACTATTTACAATGAAATTTTTTATTGTAAAATTATAATTGTAATAATAAGATTATATTTCTAAATATTAGAGGTTAAACATTAATGTTAATAGAAGAACTTTTAGAAGCAACAGTTCAAAGTAGAGCCAGTGACTTGCATATCTCTGCAGGTTTACCACCAGTTATCAGGGTTGACGGTAAGTTAATTAGAACTGACAGACCGCCACTTTCTGCTGATGACGTTGAAACATTATTATTCCCTATGTTATCAAACGAACAAAGACGTAAGTTAGAACAAGATTGGGAACTTGACTTTTCTTATGGTATCCAGGGTTTAAGCCGTTTCAGGGTTAATATCTACAAAGACAAAGGTAACTTTGCGGCTGCATTCAGAACAATCGCTTCTATTGTTCCAGCATTCGAAACTCTAGGTTTACCTGATATCGTTAGAAAAACAGCAGAAAAACCAAGAGGATTGATTCTTGTAACAGGTCCTACAGGTTCTGGTAAATCAACAACCTTAGCCTCAATGATTGACCACATCAATACAACAAGATCAGAACACATTCTTACAATTGAAGACCCTATCGAGTTTGTGCACACTTCAAAAAAATCAGTTGTTCACCAACGTGAGTTAGGTCAAGATACTCGTTCTTTCGCAAATGCACTTCGTTCTGCACTTCGTGAAGACCCTGATATCATACTTGTAGGTGAGATGCGTGACCAAGAAACAATTTCTTTAGCCCTAACAGCGGCTGAAACAGGCCACTTGGTGTTCGGAACACTTCACACATCTTCAGCATCACAAACAATTGACCGTATCATCGACGTATTCCCAGAAGGTCAACAACAACAAATTCGTGTACAATTATCATCTTCACTTGCAGCGGTATTCTCACAAACATTATTACCAAGATTGCAAGCAGATGGTTCTAAAAAAGGTCGTGTAATGGCTCAAGAAATTATGTTGGTAACTCCAGCGATTGCCAACCTAATCCGTGAATCTAAAGCCGCTCAAATCTATTCTGCACTACAAACAAACGCAAGTTTGGGTATGCAAACTCTAGAAATGGCTTTGAAATCACTTTACTTAAGCCGTCAAATTACATTAGAAGATGCTCTATCTCGTTCTTCAAGACCTGAAGATTTAAGACGTAGTTTATAATATATATTATAAGTGTAATAAATAACAAAAAGTCTGTAATTTAATATTTACAGGCTTTTTTGTTTCTGTATTGTTTCTAATGTTAAGAAATGTAACGCAACATGCATTAAAAAAGGCAATTTTTAGAGAAAAAAATACTTTACATGAGTACGAGGACTACAAAAGAGGTTTAGAAAATGTCATTCTTAATGTTTGCAGCAAGAAAAATTCAAATCAGACGTTTAATGAATTCTAAAAACTATGAATTAACATTAATCACTGAACAAGCAAACGAAGCAGCAAGAAAAGTTGCTAACGCTCAAGAAGCACAAACTGCTGCAAAAAACCAAGTAAGCGTTTTCACTTCTCAATTGCAATCAGCAGCACAATACCAAGCATTAGCAGCATTGAAAAACCAAACAGGTATCGATGCAAACGCAATGAATGCTCAATCAGATTTATCAGCAGTACAAGCAGCATTACAACAAGGTACTCAAGCAGGCTCTCAATTAGCAACAGCAATCACATCAATTACAGATAGCATCTTCTCTGCACAAAACAAAGCAGAATTATCTAGATTACAAGCACAACAACAAACTCTAGATATGAGAAAAGAATCATTAGAAACTCAATTAAAATCATTACAAGGTGAATATCAACAATGTGAATCTGCTGAATCAGAATCAGCAAAATCTTTAGCACCTAAATTCGGTATCGCTTAATAAGTAGTTAATAAAAAAGGCTCTTAAAATTTAAGAGTCTTTTTAAAAATATAAAAATAGGGAAAAGTGAATATATAGTTGCATTTCAATAATTTTTCGGTTATTGAAAAGTTTCTAATGTTAAGAAATGTAACGCAACATGCATTAAAAAAGGCAATTTTTAGAGAAAAAAATACTTTACATGAGTACGAGGACTACAAAAGAGGTTTAGAAAATGTCATTCTTAATGTTTGCAGCAAGAAAAATTCAAATCAGACGTTTAATGAATTCTAAAAACTATGAATTAACATTAATCACTGAACAAGCAAACGAAGCAGCAAGAAAAGTTGCTAACGCTCAAGAAGCACAAACTGCTGCAAAAAACCAAGTAAGCGTTTTCACTTCTCAATTGCAATCAGCAGCACAATACCAAGCATTAGCAGCATTGAAAAACCAAACAGGTATCGATGCAAACGCAATGAATGCTCAATCAGATTTATCAGCAGTACAAGCAGCATTACAACAAGGTACTCAAGCAGGCTCTCAATTAGCAACAGCAATCACATCAATTACAGATAGCATCTTCTCTGCACAAAACAAAGCAGAATTATCTAGATTACAAGCACAACAACAAACTCTAGATATGAGAAAAGAATCATTAGAAACTCAATTAAAATCATTACAAGGTGAATATCAACAATGTGAATCTGCTGAATCAGAATCAGCAAAATCTTTAGCACCTAAATTCGGTATCGCTTAATAAGTAATTAATATACTCTCTCTCAATAATATATCTCTCAAATGTTTTTAAAAAGTTCTCTTAATTGAGAACTTTTTTTTGTGAAAAAATAAAAAATAATCTGTTTGTATGGTTGATTTTTCATAAAATATTATTAATATATTCATAGCAGAAATATAATAGGAGGCTTCATATGTCAACAAGATTAGACGGAACTTCATTATTTACCTCTATGAATTCAGGATTAGGTAACACATTTTCAGTATTATCAAGTGCATTTTCTGACGGAATTACTTTGAAGAATTTAGCAACTACTGATGCAACTACAGCCTTAAATTCGAATGGTTTAGGGCAAAACTTTAAATCATATATTCAAACAAATTTTTCTACAATGGATAAGAACCATGACGGAAAAATTACTGCAGATGAGTTGAATACTTACACCACAAACTTATCTATGCAAGGTATGACAATGGAACAACTTGCAACACTTGGAACATCTTCAGGTATGTCATCTTCGTTATTAGATACTGTAATGTCGCATTTTAATGAAATTGACAAAAACAAAGATGGTAAAGTTACAAATGCTGAAATTCAAGCATACGGTGTTGAATCATCAGTTGAAAAACAAAGAATTGCAGATAGAACGAATATGTTGAAATCAATGTCTACATTCTATGAAACATCATCTAGTAGCGATGATTCTAGTTTATTAGATTATAGGCTTTTAGATAAAGAGTCTAGCGAAGAAGAAGATTCTTAATCTAACCAACATAAAAAACTAAATTTATCAATAAGTCGGCTATCAAAAGAAAAATTGTAGATTTGATAGCCGCTTGTGTTGTAGAAGTACCAACTTCTTTTGCTCCGCCTCTTGTCATGTAACCTTGAGTTGCACAAACAAGAGCCACAAGCCCGCCAAATATAGCCGCTTTAAATAAACTTATATAAATATCTTTAGTGCTTAGCCATAACCAAACTGATGTGATATATCTATTAGGGTGAAGTCCAATTGTTCCCCACGCAACAAATAAACCTCCAAAAATCCCTACAAGTTCAGCAAGAATTACAACTAGAGGTACAGTTAAAACTCCAGCAACAATTCTCGGTGTAAAGTAGTATCCAATAGGGTCAACTTTTAGAGTTTTGATTGCATCAACTTGAGAGGTAACTTTCATATTAGCAATTTCTGCAGAAATAGAAGTACCTGCTCTAGCACCGATTGCCAAGGCTGCAAACCCAGGGGCGATTTCTCTAATAATTACGATTGCAATTGTTCCGCCGATATAAGTATCTGCACCTGACATCAAAAACTGTTTAGAAACTTGGATTGCAATAACCGCTGCGGCAATGAAAGAAATAATCATTGAAATAGGCAATGAATCGTAACTAATCGTTGCCGCTTGAGTAATCATTGCTTTAAAACGCATTTCGCCTGAAAACAAATATTTCAAACTTTCTATTAAATTTTTTACGCATTCCCCTAAAAAACTAATCATTTACGCAAACACACCATTCTTTATATTTTGGAACTTTGCCTCTAACAACATCGTCGTAAAGTTTTTGGATATCTGAGGCAATTTCCCCGATATTTCCGTCTGCGATTGGTCTATTGTCGATTGAAGTTATAGGAACAATTTGTGCACCTGTACCAGTAAAGAATGCTTCATCTGCACAGTATAGTTCACTTCTATCAATTACACGTTCTTCAACTTCAAGATTTAGTACTTCTTTTCCAAGTTGAATGATTGTATTTCTTGTAACACCTGTAAGCATTTCTGAAGTTGTAGTTGAAGTTACAAGTTTGCCGTTAACAACAAGGAACAAGTTCATTGCTGCACCCTCTGAAACCTTACCTGATTGTGATAAAACGATTGCTTCATCAAATCCGTTTAATCTTGCGTCAGTTGAAATCAATGATGCATTAGCATAAGCACCGTTAATTTTTGCTCTTGGAGGGATAGAGTTGTCAGAATTTCTTCTCCAAGAAGATACGCAAACTTTTAGCCCTTTGCTTTCAAAATAATCGCTCATTGGGAACGAGAAGACAACGTATTTATCAGGGTTATCAATCAAATGAGGTCCAATTCTATCTGCTGATTTGTAAATGATTGGACGAATATAAGCATCTGATTTGTAATTATTTTTCTTTAATAAATCTTTTAAAATTTTTACATGTTCATCTGTTGAGTAGATTGAATCCATATAAAGAATTTTTGCACTGTTTGCAAGTCTTTCAAAATGTTCTTTTGGTCTGAAGATATACATTTTATCTTCTTCTTT
>CAVFCO010000010.1:0-33673 GCA_963620955.1 Alistipes senegalensis
GTTTTAACGTTGCAAATGCAGAAACAACAAAAGAAGCAAGACAATTATATCAAAAAGCATGTCAATTAGAACTTCAAAATAATCTTGAGGGTGCAATTGATTTAATGCGTCAGGCAATTGAGCAATCTGACAACGAAGCAATGTTTTACACAAAACTTGCAGGTTTATATGCAGATATCGGCGATTATAACAATGCTTTAGGGGCATACAAAGCCGCAATCAGACTTCGTCCAAACGATGCTTTTATATATATTAGTATTGGTAATATTTTACAAACAACCGGTGATTACGAAAATGCTTACAATTCTTACATGCAAGCAATGGAAATCTTCCCAACTTACAAATTCAATTATGTAAACATCGCTAACGTTCTTTCTGCACAAGGAAAATACGACAAGGCTATTCAATATTATAATTTATTCTTAACTGATTATCCTGACCAAAGTACAGCAAAAGAAAGTTTAGCAAACGCATATCTTAACACTGGTAAATTTAATTTGGCATGCAAATATTACGGCGAAGCCTACAGAGCAAATCCTGAATCATTCAGAGAAAATGCTAATTACGGTTACGCACTTTTTGAAGAGAAACAATATAGTGCTGCAATCGACATGTTCAAAATCACATTGCTTGAAAACCCTGACAATATGAAAGCAAGGGCTGATTTAGCAGTATCATATCATGCTTTAAGCAAATTTGATTTAGCAAAACAACAATTTGAACAAATCTTCAAACTTAAACCTGATTTAACAAGTTTGAGAATTTATTATGCAAACTTACTTTCAGACATGCAGTTATATGACGAAGCCGCAAGTGAATATTCAAAATACATTAAAGCATATCCTAACGATGCAGATGCATACAAACTTCTTGCTCTTGTATACAAAAATCAAGGCAAAGACGATCTTGCTATACAAAACTTGTTAACATCTTTGACTAAAAACAACAAAGACATCGAAGTTAAAAAAGAATTGGCTTTGCAATACCACAAGAAAAATGACTACTTAACTGCAATAAAATATTATGATGAAATTTTAAAATCAGAACCTGAAAATTATGACGTAAAAGCAAACAAAGCACTTGCTTTACACGCACTAAAACGTTATGACCAAGCAATCAAAATCTATGAAGAACTTTTAGCAACAAAAAATAACGACAGATTGGCTCAAAACTTGGTTTCTGCATACATCTCAAAAGGTGATTACTTGTTAACTCAAGCAAAATACAAAGACTCAATCGAGCCATTTGAACAAGCAATCGCAAGAGATACTAACCAAAGTTATGCTTATTATGGTTTAGCAAAGGCTTATGAACTTTTGGATAACAAAGATTTGGCTATGACAAACTATGAAAAAGCATTAGAAATTGAACCGGAAAAAGAACTTTACAAAAAAGATTACGAAGAATTTGTTGCAACATTACCAAAAACAGATGACATTCCTGCACCAATCGTTGATGAGGATAAAAACATTACAACATTGCCGTCAAAAGAGAAAAGACCAGTTGCAATAAAACCTGTATCTAACGAAGACTTTAGTGGTGATGTTCCTGCACCAATCGTTGATAAGGACAAAAACATTACAACATTGACATCAAAAGAGAAAAATCCTGTTGCGATAAATGTTAGCGGTGAACAACAAAAGCAAGAAGCAACAAAAACTAGCACTGCTCAAAACTTGCCAGATAGTCTTGATAATTTGATGATTCAAAAACCTGAAATTGATGACAAAGTAAAAACATTAATCAAAGACGGCGATGCTCTTTACAAATCAGGCAAAAATACAGAAGCCTTAGAAAAATATATTGAAGCATTGAAATTATCACCAAATGATGCTCTAACATCATTCAAAACTGGTAATTTATACAAATTAGAAAACAATCCTGATAAAGCAATTTATTACTATAAAAAAGCAATTTCAACAAACAAAAATTATTCTGATGCATGGTTTAATTTAGGTCTTGTTTACGCAGGAAAAGAAGATTTCAAAAACTGCAGAGATTGTTTTAACAAAGTTATTGAATTAAGTCCTGATTATGCTTACGCATACTACGCATTGGCATTGTCTTACGAAAAAGAAAATAACTTTGACAAAGCAATTGAAAACTATGAACAATACTATAACTTAGAAAATGATGATTTGACAAAACGTGCAATCAAAAACAGAATCAACGAATTGTTAGACCTTAAACAACAGGCTGGTTAATTAATGAAAAAACTTGCAATAGTACTTTTGTTATGCATTTCTGTCGTAACCTCAGGTATGGTTCCAAAAAAATTCAAAGCAGGAATAATTTTTAACACTCAACCTTTCACAAGAGAAACTGCAGGAAATTATTCCAAAAAATTTGAACGTGGGCAACGCATATACTGGCTATTTATGTCAAAAAAAGACATCAAAGCAAAGTTTATTAAGGTTCAAGTCATTAGTGCAACCCATAAAACAGGCTTTGCGACAATTTCAGGGATTGCATACACTCACGATTACAAAATAGATAAGTCTTCACCGCATTACTTTACAGATTATTTTGTAATCCATTCTCCTGGACATTATTACATGCAAATTTTCGACAGAAGTATGTTGTTCAAACCAATTACAATCGCAGATTTTTACGTAAAATAATTAGTATTGAAAACTTACCATTGTCCATGCACCTTTTGCTTCAAATCGAAGATTATGTGCGTTTATCGGTAATGTTTTTATAATTTCATTTCTAATATTTGAAAATACTAAGTAAGGCAATGCTGCTTTATTGTACATTGCAGGGTCTGAAACAACAGCCGCAAACATTGATTCATCAAGGAAAGAAACAGAATCCAAGAATATAAATGCGACTTTTTGGTTAGGTTTCATTTTGAAATAAACTTCATCATTCAATCGGTCAATCAAAGTGCTACCAGTAAACTCAGACACATTTGACATTGAACGTAAGAATGTGCCTCTATATTTATTTTTACCGACTTTCAAGGCTTCTTCTGAAGTCAAAAATGGTGAATAATAGTAATTGTAGTTACCTTTATAGATTTCAACTACATTATATTTTGAAAAATCAACATATTTATCAAATCTTTGTTTTGGATAATAAGTTAAAACAATAAAGTCGTCTTTATTAAGTTTTGCACTTTTTATTAAATCCGCAACGTATTTGTTACCTTCTTCTCTTGGACGGTATGCTGAATAGTTTGGAGTGAAAGCATAACCAATTTGAAATATAAAGAAAATTGAAAATATTAAAATTTTAAACCAATTTTTATTGCAAGAATCAATAGTTGAGCAGAAAATGAAGATTAAAATCGGATAGATTTCAATAATATATTTTGCTTCAAGACTCAACTTACCAAAGAAACTTGCGATAATAGCGACAATGAACGTACAAAAAGCAATTGAACCTAATTGATTTTCGTGTCGTAAAGTTTTATCTAAAATTCCTGCCAACAACACAATAATCGCTATTAGCAAAGGAATTACTAAAAACACTGAATCAACATTAATTCCGTGTATGTTTTCAACAACTGTTACATTTCCGATAACAGGTGTGTAGAAATCGCAAAATACCTGTAGAATGCGTTTAAAAGTAAGCGATGTCCACCATTGCGACATTGAACCTGAGAAAAATAAGATTTTCACAATCAATGGAAGTACTGTCAAAAGAAACACTCCAGTCATTGTCCAAGTATATAGAATAAATTTTTTGTACAATTTTCTAAGTTTGTAAGTTATATACAATAAATCAAAAAATACAAATACAAATCCGATTGTGTGAGTAAATAAAATTAGAAAGTTAGAAATTAAAAGTCCTACTAAATTTCTTTTTCGAGGCTTTTTAACAAGTCTTACGGTGAAATATAAAGACAAGGCTGAAAATAAAAATAGCAAACTATAAAATCTTACTTCTTGTGAAAAATATACTAAATAACTGCTTAATGCTGTAAATAAACAACACATCAAACCAGTTAACTTATTTTTTTCTTTTCCGACCAAATACATCACAGGAATTGATGCAATAGCAGGAATAACTGAAGTTATACGCAAAAATGTATCATTATTTGAGAATAAATTAAAGAATTTCAAATATAAATAATAAAATGGCATGTGGCATTGGTTAAATACCGCTTGCACAAAACTTTTTCCAAGAGGAATATTCGCTATAGCCCACGATACATATTCGTCGTTCCAAAGTCCGCCGTCCTTGTCAATACTGATTAATCTAAGAACTGCACCTAAAATTGTTATTAAAGTTATCCATAAAATTGTAAAATTCATTCTTTAATTGTATAATAAAAAACAAAATAGGGTATTAGATATGAAGTTAGTTATACAAATTCCATGTTTTAATGAGGAAGAAACTCTTACACAAACGCTAGAAGCATTACCAAAACAGATTGATGGAATTGACGAAATAGAAACACTTATAATAGACGACGGTTCAACAGACAAAACTGTTGATATTGCAAATTGGAATGGAATTAATCACATTTTGCGTTTAACTCGTCATACAGGGCTTGCTGGTGCGTTTAAATCGGGTATAAATGAAGCATTAAGACTTGGTGCAGATATTATTGTAAATACCGATGCCGACAATCAATATAATGCTGATGACATCAAAGAACTAGTAAAACCAATCCTTGAAAAAAGAGCCGATATGGTTATCGGAGCAAGACCTATTTCATCAATCAAAGGTTTTACTATATTGAAAAAAGGGTTGCAAAAGTTGGGTTCTACGTTTATGAGAATTGTTTCAAAAACAGAAGTTGAAGATGCACCTTGCGGATTTAGAGCATTTAGTGCGGAATGTGCATCAATGCTTAACATTTTTGATAATTACACATACACAATGGAAACTATTATTCAAGCAAGAGCAAAGGGCTTGAGAATACTTTCTGTGCCTATTAGAGTAAATCCTGAAACAAGAAAATCTAGACTTATAAAAAATATTTTTTCTTATATTCAAAAATCAACATTCACAATACTTAGAATGTTCATCGTGTATAAACCATTCAGATTTTTTGCATTTATCGCAAGCCTCTTTTTACTTTGCGGATTAATTTTTGCAGGAAGATTTTTATACTTGTTCTTCACTGTTGGCGGTCAAGGACACATTCAATCGCTTATTTTATCTGCAATCCTAATTATTACTGGTGTTCAAATAGGATTAATCGGAATTCTGGCAGATTTATGTGCAATAAATAGAAAATTGCTTGAAGATATTCAATTACGAGTAAAAAAACTAGAAAATAAATAAAAAAAGAACCAACTTTTGAGGTTGGTTCTTTTAAGTTTATCTAAATAAATTAAACCGTAACTTCTTTTAATATTTCAACATAACGACCAGCATAAACTGCAGCAACAGCACCATCAGCAGCAGCAGTTATAACTTGTCTTAAAGGAGTTGTTCTTACATCACCGATTGCATAAACCCCTTTTACGTTTGTTTGCATAGTTTCATCTGTTTTGATAAAACCATTTTTATCTTGCTCAACTTGACCATTAAACAAGTCAACGTTGGGTGTAAATCCTATGTATGGAAAAATGCCATTAATTTCTAAATCTTTTATTTCACCAGTTTTAACATTTTCAATTACGGCAGATTTAACTAAATCTTCACCCTTGATTTCATTAACTACAGTATCAAAAATAAATTCTAATTTTTCATTTTTAAATGCACGTTCTTGAACAATTTTGTCTGCTCTTAATTCATCACGTCTGTGAATTACATAAACTTTATTTGCAAATCTTGTCAAATACATTGCTTCTTCAACTGCAGCATTACCGCCACCAACAACGGCAACAACCTTATCTTTATAAAATGCTCCGTCGCATACAGCACAGTAACTTACTCCTCGACCTAAAAATTCTTTTTCACCTTTTACGCCGAGTTTTTTTGCTTGAGCACCTGTTGCGATAATGATAGATTTCGCTTTAAATTCGCCATTTAAAGTTGTTACTGTTTTAATTTCTGAGTCCAAATCAACACTTTGGATTTCTTCCATTGGAAATTTTTCAATGCCAAACATATCAGCATGTTCTTCCATTTTTTCCATTAAATCGTAACCACCGATTTTTGAAAATGCAGGATAATTTTCCAATTCTAAATAGTTACTTGGTTGACCACCCAACATACTTATATCAATAATTGCAACTTTTGCTGCACTTCTAGCGGCATAGATCCCTGCACTCAACCCAGCAGGTCCACCGCCTAAAATAATAATGTCAAATTCTTTACTGCCCATAAATTCCCTCAAACATTTCTGAACCTTTTAATTTTGAACCCTTTATGTCATATACTGCGGTTTTAGTTTCAGTTATTTTTCGTCTGTGATACTCATCATATCTAACGGTTGTTAAAATCAACTCGTTTGTTCCGTAGAAGGTATCACCATTTAATTTTAATTTTACAGTATCTTTTACAGTTGTGTTGCCGTCTTTATCGTAATGAGTAAAAACAATCTCATTTTCGTTCACGTCGTCTAAGTAAATCTCAGCAACCGCAGCGGTAACAGGGTTACGTAATTCTATGACGTTACCACTACGTCTTAAGTTCCACAAATCCAAACTTCCTTTTGAAAAAGTTTTCGGACTATCTGTTGAAACTTGAACGGATTGCACACTCCAAGTGCCGAAAAACTGTTTCGGCACAGCATTAATCATTGAGATTTTTGCTTTAAGGACGTATCCTTCTTGTGCTGAAACAGTTATCGAACCTGTTAAAAATATTATAAAAAATAATATTATTATTTTTTTCATTTGTTATTGTTTAGCCATTTTTTCTTGAAGAGTTTTTGCAGATTCTTCATAACCTGATCTACCCATCAATGCATATGTATAATTTTTTGCTTGTTCAACACCAGGTTGGTTGAATGTATTGATGTTGTATAATTCACCAGCGATTGCTGTTTGAACTTCTAACATGTACAATAATTGAGCAACGTTATAAGCATCAACTTTTGGTAATGAAATAGTTACTGTTGGACGTTTGTAGTCAGACAAAGCAACTCTTGTTGAATCTGCTTCTGCGTTAATCAATTGGTTGATAGTTTTACCACCCAAATAACCAATTCCAGTGTATTCAAAGATTTTTGGAATTTCTAAAGTTTTATCAAATTCTTCAACTCTGATGAAGTTGATAACTTTATCGTTTGGACCTTCGTTATACAATTGGATTTGAGAGTGTTGGTCTGTTGCACCTAATGCTTTGATTGGTGTAGGACCACAGTTAACTTTTTTACCTTTGTTGTTAACTTCTTTACCTAAAGATTCAGCCCATAATTGAACATACCAATCTGAGATGTATTTTAATCTGCTTGAGTATGGCATCATAACTGATAAGTTTTTGCCTTTTTTAGTATCCATTAAGAAGTGAATTAAAGCATTTTGAGCAGCGATATTGTTGTGGATATCAGTATTTTTCAATTCTAAATCCATATCTTTAATACCGTTAATCATTTCGTCAATATTAATACCAACTAAAGCAAATGGTAATAAACCTACTGCTGAGAATACTGAGAAACGACCGCCTACATCATCAGGTACTACAAATGTTTTGTAACCTTCTTGGTCTGCTAATTGTCTTAAAATACCAGTTTTTTGGTCTGTTGTTGCTACGATATTTTTTCTGTAATCATCACCTAATTCTTGTTGCATAAGATTTTTGATAATCATATATTGCGACATAGTTTCAGCAGTTGAACCAGATTTTGTAATAACGTTAACCAAAGTTTTCTTCAAATCGATAACTTGTAACAAGCCTGTGATTTGGTCTGGGTCGATGTTATCCAAGAAGAAAATTCTTGGCATTCCGTTACGTTGTTCTGGAGTTAATAAATTCCAATATGGTTTCAATAATGCTTCTGTTACTGCAATACCACCCAATGCTGAACCACCAATACCAAGAACTAAAATGTTGTCGTATCTACCTTGAACCATTGCTGCAAATTCTTTTACGTACCATACAGTTTCTTCATTGTAGCCTAAGTTCATCCATTGTAACCATTGACCATTTTTGTCTTTTCTTTGGTTTAAGTCTTTGATAATTTTTTCAATGTCATTTTTGTAATTTGAAAATTCTTTTTCAAGGTTTAAACCATGATCTTTGCCAATAACTTTGGCATCAACATTGTTGTAATTAAGTGTAATCATACTTGATTTTCCTTCTCCGTGTTTATCTAAATTGTCTAATCGTCTAAAAAATTGCACACAAAAAAGAGCATGTGTGTACAATAATTATAATACAACTAAATATATGGGAAAGAAGTTAATGAAACAAAATGTAACAAAACTTACAATTAATCAAAATTCTTTTGGAAATTTTTGTATGATTTAATTTTACCTTGTTCTTTATACAATTTTACGAAATTTTGTTGTGCTTGTTGATAATTTAAAATTGTAAGTTCGATAGATTTGTTCAAAAGCATGAAAAAGAAAGGTAGTGAAACAACAACAGTAATAACCATGATTATCACTTGTTTTGTGAATTTTGCTCTTTCTCTACGTTCTTTTTTTAGTCTGACATTTTCATCTTCATAATGAAGAACTCTGTTTATAACATTTTTTCTGTCTTTTATTGATAAACTTTCAATAAAATCAAGATTTTCAGGTTCAATATAAATAACAAATTTCTTTTCCCCTGGTTGAAGTTTTAATTTTTCTTGAGGTTGTTGAGGCATTTGAACTGGCATTGCAGAGTCATTTGAAGTTGGCTCAATAGCCTTGATATCTTCGACAGGAATAATATTCATACTGTCGTTAGATGCAGGTTTATTTAACAGTTCAGAAAACTCTGCAATATCTTCTGCTTTGTCTGTATTTTCTTCTGAAACTTTTTCTTTCATCGGTTCAAGATCGTATTCAATGTTTTCAGTTGATGACATGTGTGCTTGCAATTGGTTTTGCAAAGCCTCAATATCAATGTTATCATCAAATTCAATCTCTTCAGAATTTGCATTTAATTCTAAATTATCTTGATTTTCTGTATTAAAATTTTTATCATCAATAGCCAAAATGTTACCTCAATTTTATGTTTATGATAAACTTTAATTATTATAAAATATTTATTTCCAATTATCAATAATCAATATAGATGAAAGTTTAAGCATGAATATAGATAAACAAAAACTTATTGAATACATAAAAAGTTTAAAAGATACAAGAGTATTAGTTGTCGGCGATTTAGCAATTGATGAAATGATTTACGGCGACACTGAAAGAATTTCAAGAGAAGCACCAGTATTGATTTTGCAACACACAGAAACAAAAGTTTTGCTAGGTGCAGCATCAAATGCTGCTCATAACGCATCAACAATCAACAATGGACAAGTTAGTGTTATTGGTGTTGTTGGAGATGATTACCAAGCAGGACAACTAAAACAAGCCTTTGAAGATGCAAACATTAATTGCTCATATCTTGTCGAAGAAAAAGGCAGAAAAACTGTTACAAAAACTAGAATTTCAGGTGCTTGCTCACAATCAGTTACACAGCAAATAGTAAGAATTGATAGACAAACAAAAGCACCTATCAAAACTGAAACTGAAGATTTAATCATTAAAAATTTAGAAAAAGCAATTCCAGAACACGATGCAATAATTCTTTCAGACTACCATATCGGAGTTTTGACACAAAAAATTATTGATAAAACGGTAGAATTGGCAAATAAACTAGGTAAAGTCGTTGTTGTAGATGCTCAAAAAGATTTAGACAAATACAAAAACGTAACATCAATGACTCCAAACTTACCTGATACACAAAAATTTGTGGGGTTTGAACTTTCAACGCAAGAAAAAATCATTGATGCGGGTAAAAATATTATTGACAAAACGAATGCAAAATCTGTACTTATCACTTGCGGTGCAGACGGAATGATTTCAGTAAACAACGACGGAAGTTCTGATATAATTCCAGTTTTCAATCGCTCAAGAGTTTTTGATGTAACAGGTGCTGGCGATACAGTTACTGCCCTTTATTCAATGGGACTTTCTGTAGGTGCAGAACCTTTATATGCCGCAGTAATCGGTAATATTGCTGCAAGTATCGTAATTAAGCAATTTGGTTGTGCAACAACAACAATCGACGAATTAATCAGTACACTAAATAAAATTGAATTATAATAAGGAGATTCTTATGAAATTAGATTTAGACAACTTAAAAGATTTAATATCAGAAATTAAACCTGTAGATTGGATTATTTTTGCTGGTATTGTAATCGCTTTATCAGTAGGTGTTTTAACTATGTTCCACTTCAGAGGAACAGCAGATAAACAAATTGAAGCAAAAGCAACAATTGGATTCCAAGTATTCTTGAGAGGTGTAACATTAACAGGAAACGTATCACCAATTAACCCTGGAGATAAAACATTTATCACAATCAGAAACGTTCCATACACTGATTTAAAAGTTATTGATGCGAGAATTGATACAAAGAAAACTCTTGTTCCAAACAACAAAGGTGGAAAAGACATTGCAATAATGGTTGAAGATGTTTCTCAAGCATTTTTATACGATATGATTGTTACTTTGGTTGACGAAAGTGCTAAAATCACAAAAGACGGTGCAGTTGTAGGCGGTAACAAAATTAAAATCGGTTTGCCTGTAACACTTGAAGGTCCAAGTTATAAATTGAATGGTACTGTTTCAGACGTTAGAATTTTACAACCTCAACCACAAGGTGCTCAACAAGGTTATGGACAAGTTCCTCCTCAACAAGGATACGCACAAACACAACCTGATGTTAACAAACAAGAACAAAATATGGGCTAATTATGTTTAACAAACTTTTTGCATTTTTTCAAAATAAACTAGACTTTTTATACAAAAACAGCATAATTTTACAAAACCTTGACTCGCTAATATTAATCTCAATATTGGCGGTCATCGTTTCGTCTGTGTTTGCTCAGTCTGAGTCAATTGGAATTTTTGCAATCTTAGCAACAGTTTTAACTTTTATAAAACTTCTTGTAAAAAAAGGCGAACATCTTGAATGCAACAAGTTTGAACTATTTTTATTAGCATATTTTATGTTTGTAATCATTAGCCTTTGCGGTTCGTCATTATTCATGCTTAGCCTAAAAGGGTTTACAAAAATCATAATTTATTTAGGTTTTTACCTATCTGTCGTTCAATATTTAAAAAACAACAAAGACAAAATATGGTGGATAATTTTCACAATTGCAGGTTGCGTTTCGTATGAAGTTTTGCACGGTTTAATCCAAACTGTTGTAAGACCAGAAGCGATTTCAACTTGGCAAGACACTTCTTACCTTAACCCAGAAGAAGTTATTAATAGAGTTTATGGTACTTTAAAACCACTAAATCCAAACCTTTTTGGCGGATACTTAGTTGCGACAATACCGACATTATTCGCTGTAGTTGGCTATTTTGTTTATAAAAATAGATATACAGCCTCAATGATTGCTGGAGTTTTTTCAATTCTTGCAATGTATGTTCTATTCCAAACAGGTTGTAGAGGTGCGTATTTAGGACTTTTTGCAATAATCACAGTAATCATTCTTGTTAGTGCAAGATTTTTCTGGGACGAATACAAAAATCTTTTCATCAGCACTGTTGGAGGACTTGTCGTTCTTGGTTCAGGCTTAGTTTTATCAGTAACTTCACTTAGAGCAAGAATTTTATCAATATTTATTATGCGACAAGACAGTTCAAACTCGTTCAGATTTAACGTTTACAACTCTTGTATTGATATGTTCAAAGACAACTGGTTACTTGGTATCGGTCTTGGCAACAAAAACTTCCGTGAAATCTACGGTTTATACATGAAAACAGGCTTTGATGCATTAAGTGCTTATAACATTTACCTTGAAACTGCCGTAGAAAGCGGTATTTTTGCATTAATTTCGTTTGTTGCATTCTTAGGTTTAGTAATCAAAGATGCTTACAACTACATAACAAAAAGCACAAATATTTTATCTGTAATCGTTGTAACTTCAGCAGTTGCGTCAATCATAGGACTTATGATTCACGGCTTTGTTGATACAGTTTTCTTTAGACCACAAATACATTTTATATTCTGGACAATGGTTGCTATTATTAACATACAAACAAAAGACTAATCCAAGAACTCACGATAATTTTCAATTTGGTCGTTATTTCTAAGTTTATTAATAGCGAGTTCTTCGAGTTGTCTAATCCTTTCTTTTGAAAATCCTAAAATTTTACCAAGTTGTTCTAAAGTTTTCGGCTTTGTTTCGTTTAGCCCAAAGCGATGTTGCAAAATACGTCTTTCTCGCTCGTCTAAATTTTCTAACAAATGCGGAATACTTGTAAACAAATCCGAAACTTGTGCCTGCTCATCAGGAGATTTGTAACTTTTATCCTCAATGTAATCTTGAACATTCAAATCCTCTGTAACAGGTGTATCAAGGCTTATTGGTTCTTTTATAATCGCTTTTTTAATACTTCTAACTCTTTTCACACTAAGTCCAAGTCGTTCTGCAAGTTCTTTTTCGTCAGGTTCTCGGTTAAGTTCAAAAGTTAAATCAAGAACGGCTTTTTTATACTTTCTGATTTTGTCTGTCATATGCACAGGGATTCTTATAGAGCGAGAAGAATTTGAGATTGCTCTAATAATGGTTTGCTTTATCCACCAAGTAGCATAAGTAGAAAACTTAAAAGATTTTGTATAATCAAACTTTTCAGCAGCCTTAATCAATCCAATTGAGCCTTCTTGAACTAAATCCAAAAACATTACACCCTGTCCAACATACCTTTTTGCAATACTAATAACCAGTCTTAAATTTGCTTGTACCAGTTGTTTTTTAGCCCTTAAAGAATCAGCCTTTTTTCCCTCTTTGATAGTTTGCCCTAAAAACAATTCTTCTTTTGCAGATAAAAGTTTCGTTTTTCCAACATCTTTCAAATACATTTGCAACAGGTCATCATCTTTTGCTATGCAATTAAAAGTTTTCGGCTCATCATCCGTTTCTAATTCATCATCTTCACAAAAATCAAATTCATCCCATTTTTCAAGCAAATTTGCTTGTTTTCTACGTAAAATATTCATAAAAAAAATCCTCATAACTTCCGACATTTTCTTAGACGTAATTGTGAGGATTTTGTTTCAAACTATCTTTCGTAACGTGGCGGTGGTTCTTTTGTATTGCTTGCTTGAGCCAAAATACTACTTGGGAAAGAATTGATTGACCAATTCAATTTATCCACTGCCGTATTATAAATTTCAACTTTTTCATTAAAAACCTGTTCTATATTTGCATAATCTTGCAAACATTTTTGAAAACCTGCATTTTTAGATAATTCTGGATATCTAGAAACTGCACCTAATAAATATTCGACTTTTTTATCAAATTCAATCTGCATTTGATATCTAGCAGCCGCATTTGCAATTTTTGGACGAACTTTGTTGATGTCATGACGCATTGTGAACAATTCTTTGATTAAATTTCCCTCTTTAATCATTGTATCTTGTGCATAACCCAAAATTTCAAGAATTGCAGTATTTTTTCTGATAATAACAGCATCTAAACCTGCCAATGCTCGTAATATATTATCTTTATTTGTCAATAAGTCTTGATTTAATTTTACTAAATATCCTAAGAATAGTAATATTACAACAACGACAATTACAAAAGCCATTCTTATTCTCCTGCTAACAAGATTGTTATATCACTTGACGTACAATATGCTTTGTCCGGATTATATACAAATTGAATTTTATTAAGTTCCGGTGCTTTGTGTTTCATCCAGTTGAAAAATTCATTTGATACACCCAAATCGTGAGCAATAAATTGAGAGTGAGGAATTGAAGATTGTCCAAAGCAGTTTACATTATAACCCAATTCTTCAACTTTTAATTTTAAAGTTTTTGCTGTATCTGCTGAAATTGAAGAATATCTAATTCCAACATTGTACAATTTATTTGCATCATTAAATCTATCACGATAAATCATACGATTAATCATGTCTTGAGTTTTTTCAGGGTCTAAAATCCAATAACTAATATATCCGTGTTTGTTTGGAGCACCAGGAAGAGTAGCAAATTGAATTTTATCGATATCAATACTTTTTGCTAATGTCGCAAATTGTGAAATTTCATAGAATGACATATCTGTACGAACATAAGTTGTAATCGCATCTAATAAATCAGGAATTTTTTCAATTGCTTGAGGAGTTTGCAATTTTTCCATTAAACCTTTTAAGAAATATTGTTGACGTTGAGTTCTACCAATATCCCCCAATCCGTCTTTTCTAAAACGTAAATAACCAACAGCGTTATGACCATCTAATACATTCAAACCTTTTGACAAACTTACGTGAAGATTACCAGAATAATCGTGGTAGAACATATTTTTTTCAACGTAAATTGGTACACCACCCAAAGCATCTACAATATTTGCAACGGCTTCATCATGAATCATTACATAGTGGTCAATTTTTATACCTAAAGTTTTTTCTAAAGTCTTTTTAGTCATTTCAATTCCGCCGATAGCGTGAGCAGAGTTGATTTTTTGAATACCATAATCCCCTGGTAAATAAACTTTGCTATCACGTGGAACTGAAATTGCGTTGATAGATTTAGTTCTAGGGTCAACGTTTAAGATAATAATAGTGTCAGTTCTAGCACCTCTCCAAGGGTCAGTTTTTGAACCATTTGCATCAACACCTACAAGTAAGATGTTTTGACGTTTTTGGATAAATGGCATTCCGAAAGATACTCTTTGTTTGTTTGCTGAACTTTGAGGAAGAATCAACAATGCTTTTGTAATAAAAGAATCTTCACCAAAAGTTTGAGTAATTTTATCTCTGTTTTCAGATGCAATTAATAAAAGTAAAATAATTGCACAGAATACAATCACTAAGCCAAACAAAGTTCTTGCAAAATTAGAAGTATCTTCTTTTTCGGCTTGTAAATGTTTTAAAAATACGTTATATTCTTCGTTTAAATCTTTTTCTTCTTGTTCTATTTTATTATCAATTTCAGACATTATATACACACTCTATTCTTTAATCTCTACTAATAAAACTATTATAATTTAACAACAATCTAAAATCAATGAAATATAACGTTATTTAAAATTTATTTAACTTCTTTTTGATAAGCCCAAGCAGAGTGATTATGAATACTTTCCATTGATTCGCATTCTACTTCAAACTCTTTGATTATAGGATTTTTTCTAAACACAGCGACAACATCTCTCAAAACATCTTCAACGAATTTTGGATTGTTATAAGCACTTTCTGTAACAAACTTTTCGTCTTCTCTTTTTAAAAGAGGATAAACAGGACTTGAAGCACAATTTTCAACGAGTTCAATCAAATCTTCAATCCAAATATGCTCATTTCTATCGTATGAAACATTAACACTAACAACCGCACGTTGATTATGAGCCCCATAGTCAGAAATTTCTTTTGAAC
The DNA here is from genome assembly GCA_963620955.1 of Alistipes senegalensis. GTDB lineage: Bacteria > Cyanobacteriota > Vampirovibrionia > Gastranaerophilales > Gastranaerophilaceae > UBA6984. The sequence continues at coordinate 15,379 of CAVFCO010000010.1, forward strand.
AAGGGCATAAAGTCATGACAGGAACTTTTACACCTAAAATAAATTTGTAGTCCTCTTTGTCTGTTTTATAATCAGTCAAAACACTCTTAAATGAACATTCGTAGCACATAACTGATTCATATTTTGAAACAGGTGCATATTTTTTCACAAAATATTCAAAATTTAAGACCAATTCGCCATTTAATGCTGAAAGTTTTTCAACGATAGCCTCAACACAACCTTTCAAATCGGAGCCTAGCATGTCTTTATGTTGCCACTCGTTTAAGATTTCGACAAACCTAGACATGTGAGTTCCTTTGTAGTGTTTTGGTAAAGAAACTGACATGCAAGCAGTTGCGTTAACAATCTGATTTGACGAATTTTTACGTCTTATATTAAGGGGAATACTAAAATTTTTAATTCCAACTTTCTGGATATCGATTCCCCTTGAATCGTATTCATTTTGAATATCTTTCATAACTTATAACTTAATAAAAACTAATCTTTTATTAATTCCATACCACCGCCTTTGTTGTTATCTAAAGCGGTTAAAAGTTTTAATGCTGCATCTTTTTGAGTTTTTGGAGGTGCAATACGTAATAATTCAATTGCTTTCATAACAATAGGGTCATTGTCATACCAACGACGACCTTTTCCGTGATATTCGCACATGATGTCATGAATTTTTTCAATAACTTCGCCAGCAACTTGTTCTTGAAGTGAAATCAAGAATTCTGCTGCAGCATCTCTTTTATCTCCTGGAGCAAGTCTTAATAACTCCAAAGCCTCTTTTAATACTGGGTCTTTGTCATACCAACGACGTTGTTTTTTATCTTCCATTTATACCTCAAATTTTCCTTTATAAATTTAATATACTACAAATTAAGAAATTAATCACATTATTATTAAATTTTTGTTGTTTTTGTTATAATTTTGTCAGTAAAAACAAAAAATTGAGGCAAAAATGAAAATTTTATTACTTAATGGACCAAATTTAAACTTACTAGGAACAAGAGAACCTGAAAAATACGGAAATACAACTTTAGCAGATATTGAAAAAACTTTAAAATCTGAGGCTAAATCAAAAGAGGTTAAACTTGATTGCTACCAATCAAATCACGAGGGAGATTTAGTAGATAAAATTCAACAAGCAAAAAATAAATATGACGGAATAATTTTAAACGCAGGAGGTTACACTCATACAAGTGTTGCAATTAGAGATGCTATCGCATCTGTTCAAGTCCCTGTCGTTGAAATTCATTTAACAAATATCCATGCCAGAGAAGAATTTAGACACAATTCATTGCTTGCACCAGTTTGTATCGGTCAAATTTGCGGATTTGGTGCATATTCTTATAACTTAGGTTTAAGTGCTATTTTAAACTATTTAGAAAAATAATTTCTGATTAATTTTTCAATAATTTGAGCAGATTTACCTGTACCATAAGGATTTTGAGTAGTTAAACGACTTTCAGATTTATCTTTTGAAAGTACATCTTCACTCAATTTCATAATTTTGTCGTAATCTGCTCCTACAAGAGTTGAAACTCCAACCTCTATACCTTCTTGACGTTCTGTTTCATAACGCATAACAAGAGTTGGGCAACCAAAAGTTGGTGCTTCCTCTTGAATCCCACCACTGTCTGTCAAAATCAATTTAGCATGCTTCATCAAGTATACTAAATAAGGGTAATCTAGTGGAGTTAGTAGGTGAATATTTTTTATATTACCTAAATGCTCATGAATTTTATTTTTAACGTTAGGATTTGGGTGAACAGGAATAACAAACTCGTGGTCTGTATATTTGTTCGCCAAATCGTAAATTGCTTTTATAATTCTATCTATTCTTTCACCGTGATTTTCACGTCTGTGAGCAGTGATAAGAACTAATTTATCGTTAACATCAATATTCTCATTTTCAAAGAATTTTGCAGATTTTTCAATAACTTCATTTGATAAACAGAACAAAGCATCAATAACAGTATTACCAGTTACTGTAATCATTGAGTCATCAATACCCTCTTTTAATAAAGCCTGTTTGTTTTCTTCTGTTGGAGCAAAATGTAATTGTGCAACACGAGAAGTCATTTGTCGCATAACTTCTTCAGGGAAAGGTTCATAAATATCATACGAACGTAAACCCGCTTCTACGTGGAATACTGGAACTTTATGATAAAAACTTACTAATGCACCAGTTAGAACTGACATTGTATCCCCTTGAACAATTGTTGCATCAATAGTATTTTCTTTGAATACGTTTTCTAATCCTAGCATAATTCTTGTTTGAACTTCGGCTAAAGATTGGTTTGGTCGCATACAATCTAAATTGATATCTGCTTTCAAACCAAAGTATTCCAATGTTTGATTAGAAAGTTCTTTTTGTTGTTCTGTATTACATACAATAACGTTGTAATCTTCATGCTTTTTCAATTCAATAATAACCGGAGCCAATTTAATAACTTCGGGTCTTGTTCCAAAAACGATTAAAATATTTTTCTTATCCATAACTTTATTTTACAACAAATATTTTTATTTTATACTAGTCGTATGGAAGTTATAATAATCGGAGCAGGTTTGGCTGGCAGTGAAGCAGCATTACAACTTGCAAAACAAGGCATAAAAGTTAAATTATATGAAATGCGTCCTAAAAAGACGACAGGTGCTCACGTAAGTGAAGATTGTGCAGAATTTGTATGTTCAAATTCTCTTGGTTCTGGCGATATTACAAATGCTAGTGGACTGTTAAAACACGAAATGGAACTTTTGGGAGGAGAATTAATCAAAGTTGTTCACGAATGCCGAGTTCCGGCAGGAAATGCACTTGCTATTGATAGAGTTGGATTTAGCCAAAAAATCACAGAACTTATTAACAGCAATGAAAACATAGAGTTGATAAGAGAAGAATTAACAGAAATTCCTACAGATAAACCTGTAATTATCGCATCTGGACCTTTGACAAGTGAAGATTTGGCAAACAAATTGCAAGAATTTACAGACTCTAAAAACTTGCACTTTTTTGATGCAATCGCACCGATTGTTACAAAAGACAGCATTAATTTTGATATCGCATTTTGGGCAAGCCGTTACGACAAAGGCGAAGCCTCTTATATTAATTGCCCTATGAATAAAGAGCAATACGCAAAATTCTACGAAATTTTAACAACTGCTGAAAGAATTGAACTGCACGAATTTGAAAAAGATGCAAAATTCTTTGAAAGTTGCTTACCAGTGGAAGTTTTAGCATCAAGAGGTACAGATACTTTACGTTTTGGACCAATGAAGCCTGTAGGTTTAGTTGATAAAAGAACAAACAAAGAAAATTGGGCGGTAGTTCAATTACGTCAAGACGATGCCGCAAAAACATTGTTTAACCTAGTAGGATTTCAAACAAACTTGAAATGGGGTGCTCAAAAAGAACTTGTTCACTCTATCCCTGGACTTGAAAACGCAAACATTGTAAGATATGGTGTTATGCACAGAAATACTTTCATAAACAGTCCACAAGTTTTGAATGCAACTTTAAACACTAGAAAACGAGAAAATTTATTCTTCGCAGGTCAAATCACAGGTGTTGAGGGTTACACAGAATCTATCGCAACAGGTTTACTTGCAGGACTTAACATGGCAAGATATTTAAATGGCGAATCTATGATGACATTGCCTCAAGAAACAATGTTAGGTGCGTTATGCAAATACATTTCGTCTAGCGAATTAAAACATTTTCAACCAATGAATTCAAATTGGGCAATCGTAACACCAATTGAATTACCTAAAAAAGAAAGAAAAAACAAAAAACTTAAAAATGAATTATTAGCAAATAGATCAATTGAAACTTTGAAAGGATTTTTATGTTCTATTTAGAAAAACTACACGGCAAAACTGTAATGAAAACCGATATTTTAGACGGTCTAACTCACTTTTTCACAACAAGAGAATGTCCTATCAAATCAAAAGAAGATGATATGCAAGAAATCGTTGCTGAAAACAGAAAAATGTTTTGCGAAGAACTTGGTATCACAGAAGATAATTTGATTTACCCAGAACAAAGACATACAGATACTGTTGATGTGGCAGAATTAGGTAAAACTTACTATCCACAAGCAGATGCACTTATTTTGACAAATCACGAACAAGCAGTTTTTCTAAATTTTGCAGATTGCACACCACTTGTGGCTTACGATAAAAAACAAAATATCGTTGCAGTAATTCATGCAGGTTGGAAAGGAACAGTTGGCAGAATTGGAACAAAAACAATTTTGAGAATGATGGACGAATTCGGAACTAACATTGAAGACGTTAGAGTTGCGATAGGTCCTGCAATCTCAGTTTGTTGCTACGAAGTTAAAGAGGACGTATTCAACATGAGCATGGTTTCAGTTGAAAACAATAAAGGACTTTACGAAATCAGAAACGGAAAAATTTACGTAAATCTAAAAGAAATTAACAAACGTCAACTTGAAGAACTTGGTGTAAAACACATTGATGTATGCCCATATTGCACATCTTGCGACAACGATTTATTTTATTCATATCGTAAAGAGGGCGGAACAACAAACAGACACAGTGTTATAGTCAAACTTGAGGACAGAGAATAATTGAAACAACTCATTAAACTAAACACTGCAAGAAATTGTTTAAGATATCTCATCAAAGCATATAAAATCGGTACAATTCATATACCGTACTACATTTGCCCATGCATAAAATCAATTCTGAAAAAAGAAATCGTAAATATAAAATTTTATCACATTGACGATAAATTCATGCCGACAGAAAAATTCAGATTTGATGATTATATTTTATACCCAAATTACTTCGGAATTTGCACAAATAACGTCAGGATTTTGGCAAAAAAATACAGAAATTTAATCGTTGATAATTCACATGCTTTCTACTCAGAGCCTATGGGATTGGCATCTTTTTCATCACTTAGAAAGTTCTTTCAAATGCAATACGGAGTTTTAGACGGTGCATATCTACACACTGAAAAAGTTTTAGATAGACCTTTTAGAACTGCAGAGGACTACGAAATTGACGAAAACATGACTTACGAAAGAATTGTCAAAAATGAAGACAGACTTGACGATGAGCAAATCATGTATATTTCAAAAACAACAGAAAAAATTATGAGTAGAATAAATTTTGAACAAGAAAAACTTGTTAGACTCAATAATTTCAACAGATTTAAAGAACTTTTCGGCAATAAAAATGAACTTCATTTTTCACTTGATAAGGACGAAATCCCTTTTGTTTATCCATATTACACGCACGATGAAGAAATTGGCTATAATTTAGAAAAACAAGGAATGCTTATTTATAGATACTGGAACGGACTACCAAAAACCTTTGATGAATACAATTTTTACAAGTATTTAATCCCAATTCCGCTATATTAAATAATTTTCAGCATTTAAAAAGCGACAGTTAAATAACTGTCGCAAAAATGTTTTTACACACTTGTTAGATATAAGAGCCTGATTCCCTTATCTAGTTCCGACAACAGCAAATGAATTGGTGCAATCTTATCAGCGATAATTCATCTTTTGCATTTCACATCAGGAATCTTGTGAAACTTGTCGTCAAAGCCATATTCCTAACCTATGCTATTATAAAGTATTTTTCTTCAAAAAAATTGCCTTTTTGTAAACTTTTGTAATACTAAAAAATTACAGGACAAAATATTTTATCTAGATTTCGTTCGTAACCTGCAACATCACCGCAATATACAGAAAATTCTGCGGTATTTTTGCCTAACATTTGAAGATTTGGAGTTTCCAAAGGTGGGCCTGCTGGAGTTGAACGAGAACTGTTGTAAGGATTTGAAATTACACCAGTTGCACGTAAAAGCGGAATTGAAAGCATGTTTTCAAACACTTCATATTGCGTAATCCCTTTTGTAAAAATACCGAAATTATTTGTCCAAACAAATCTTTGCATTGGTGCTGTGTTTGATTTTGCCTCAATACCTTTCTTGTCAGGAAGATTTTTTCGAATATCATAATCAGGGTCAAAATCACGTTCAATCAATTCGTTGAAATCCTCTGAATATGTGTGATTGATTTTATCATCTAAAACGAATTTTGCTTGAATTAAGTGATTTTTGTCCTCATTTATCCAGTCAATTTTGAAATTTAACAACTCAGAATTTTTATCCAAAGAAACAATTACATCAAAAAACGAAGTTTCAATTTTTAGAACAGTGCGTAAATTTCCGTCCATAACTTTCTTTGTAGAAACAATATCAGCGGTAATTCCGTAATCGTCTTTCACAGGTCCATCGTTGTAACTGTCTCCATTATCAATATAATCAACAAATTCAAGTTGAATGTCATTGTTAATCAAAATATTATTACCGATAACTTTTAACGAGATTTTTGAATTAGATATTGAATTATCACTAACTTCTAAATCTGTTTCAGACTCTACAGGCTGTAAAACATTCAATTCTAAAGGTTTTAAATCTTTTACTTCTGCCAAATATGTATAAATATCTCTATAATCTTCTGTTACAGGAATTCGTTGAGTGTCTTGCAAAATGTCGTTTTCAAACCCTTTTCGCTTGCTTATCATTTGCAAATCAATTAATTCATCTGTAGATTCAAATTCAATAAGCCCAGAATAAGGCTTATCACCGACATTAATACCTAAACCGCCAGAACCCAACTTAAATCTAACCTCATCAACAATTGTTTGACAAATTTGTAAGATTTTTTTGTATCGAATAATATTTTCTGCGTGAACATCATCTGTAGAGCAACCGCAAATTCCGTCGTGGGCTTGATTTTGCAACAATAATTTATATGCATATTTAATCAATTTATCGTAATTTAAATTAAAATGTTTTTGCAATTTATCAGCAAGAGGAAGCCTAAAACTGCATTCAATATTGAACTTTTTAATATCTAACCTTGATGAATACGAACCTGATAAAATAAATGTTTTGGAATTATCACGCAATTCGTCGTTCCACTCAAATTGATTAAATCTATCTTTTACAAGTTCAAAATATTCAAACGGAGAACTCAAACGAATTTCGTAATCATCAAGTCTTGCGTTAACTTCTCTAATTTGTGATGCAATATCAGTTTCTACACCTAAATGGTCTGCACCGATTGGCAATAACAATACATCACATGATTTTTCAGCAATTTTATCTAAATTTGCTTTGATAAATTCTGCTTTTTTATCGATAGAAACAGGTGCAGAGAAAAAGTCCATAAAGTAACCTCTAACAAGGTTTACAGTATCAATTCCGCAGAACTTAAACTCTGCAGGAAAATCTCCACAACCACGCCAAACAACGCATTTATCTATTCCGTATTCTTTAAAAACTTTCGTAACCTGTTTTGAATGTCCAAAAGTATCTGCTAAATAGCCGATAAATTCGTTACAACCAAGACTTTTTGCATAAGCCATGCCTATTTCTAAGTTATGAGAAAAAGCATTTTTATCGGTTAAAAATTCATCAACTAAAGTGTAAAAAGGTCCGATATACAAACGTTTTTCGCTTATTAATTGTTTAACTAAGTCCAATTTTTCTGGACGGATTTCCAAATAATCTTCTAGTGCCGAAGTTTGTCCGTCAAAGTAAAAACAAGGGATTTTGTGAGTTTCAAGCATGTTTAAAACGTTATCAAAAACTCTCAAAAGCCTTATTCTAAAGACCTCATACTCTCTATACCATTCCCTATCCCAATGTGTGTGCAAATATGCAATAACTGTCTTTTTCATAAGAGTATTTTAGCATAAAAGAATATATATAATAATATATAAAGTAAAATGTTGACAAAATTTAAGTCATGGTAGAGAATAAGTGTATGACATTAGTATATTTAAGCCTTGGTTCAAACAAGGGCGACAGAGTAGGATATATTCAACAAGCAACATCTATTCTTGACGGAATGGACGACATTAGTCTTGTTCGTACATCTGCTTTTTACGAGTCTGAACCTTGGGGAACTGATACAAAAAATTGGTTTGTAAATGCCATGATTGAAATTAATACAACTCAAACCCCTCAACAACTTTTACAAACAGTTCAAAGTGTTGAAAAAAGATTGGGCAGAAATAGAGAATTAGAAGGTCATTACGGCGATAGAACTCTTGATATTGATATAATTTTCTATGATGATGAAATTATAAACGAAGAAAATTTAGTAATTCCACACAAATTCTTCCACCAAAGAGCATTCACAATCGTTCCGATGCTTGAATTAGCACCTGATTTTGTACACCCAACATTGAAAAAAACAATTATGCAACTACACGACGAGTTAGAAAACCCAGAAATGGTATTCCTTTACGGAACAAGGGTTGAAATATAATGTCTTTTGAAATTGCAATCGTAGGAGCAGGTCCAGCAGGCTGTATGACAGCATGCTTACTTAACAAAGACTGTTCAATAACTCTTTTTGATATGTCCTCACCCCTAAAAACTTTACTTCCAACAGGGGGTGGCAAATGCAACTTAGCACATGCGGAATACGATTTTAGAGAGTTAGCAAAAAATTATCCACGTGGCGAAAAATTCTTGTATTCAGCATTCTCAAAATTTGGAACATCTGAAACTATTGAATTTTTAAAAAAAATTGGTGTAGAAACATATACAAGAGAGGACGATAGAATTTTTCCAAAATCAAATAGTTCAAAAGATGTTAGAGAAAAAATGCTTGCTCAATTACATCATTGCAAATTCAAAAAAGAAGAGGTTCTAGCAATAAAAAAAATAGAAAACGGATTTGAACTAAAAACAAACAAAGCCTCTTACTTATTTGATTTTGTAGTCATTGCAACAGGTGGTAAACACGGCTACAAACTTTTGAGCGACTTTGGACACAAATTTGAACAACCATATCCGGCACTTGTTGGATTAAAAACAAACCCTTGCTTTAAGGATTTACAAGGGGTTACTGTAAAAAATGGAAAAATAATTTCAGGTAAAAAATCTTTTGTTGGCGATATTTTATTTACAGACAATGGAATAACAGGACCTGCAGTATTTGAATTGTCATCAATAAACGCAAGAAAAGAGTTCCCATATAATATAAATATAGACTTTTTAAATAAAAATGTAGACTGGCAAGAACAATTCAATAAAAATCCGCAGAAAAATCTTGGCAACTTATTGGGCGAATACTTACCAAAATCATTTATAAAATCAATCTTTAAAGATAAAAACATAGATTTAGAACAAAAATGCTGTATAGTCAAATCTAATACTAAAGAATTAGTTAACATGACATTATCTAATTTTAATATTCAAATTATAGGAACAAGAAAAGACGGAGAAATCGTTACTTGTGGCGGATTAGAACTAAACGAATTTAATTCCAAAACTCTTGAATCAAAACTAGTAAAAGGTATTTACGCATGCGGAGAAGTTTTAAACATCGACGGCTTTTGCGGAGGGTATAACTTACAAGCCTGTTGGTCAACGGCTGACTTGGTTTCAGACGGTTTGAACAACATACTAAATACCTAAGAATTATAAACTTTTGTAACATTATTCGCTAGAAGTAATACTTTAGAGTTAGAAATAAAATGTTTGGTGGTATATTATTAGTACGTTATCTGTATGATTTATTATAAAGTCTTGAGTAAAATTTCAAGAAATACTTGACTTTCACATGATAAAGATGATATGATAATAAAAAGAATTAGTTAAATAAGATTATTAGTAGTAATAAAGAAAGGTACAAAACTATGAGAAGACACGCAGGCTTTACTTTAGCAGAAGTTTTGATTACACTTGGTATTATCGGTGTTGTAGCAGCAATGACTATTCCAACATTGATGTCTAACACAGGTAAATCAGAATTCAAAACTGCTTACAAAAAAATCATTTCTGCCGTTAACCAAGCGGTAACAATGTCAGTAGCAATTGACTACTTAGATTTCGGTGATGCTTATTCAGGAACAGCAAACACAGAATCTATCTACAGAATTTTACAAAACAAAATGCAAATCGCAAAAACAGAAACTTCAACTTCTAACCCAGAAATTGTAAGAATGTTTAAATCAACTGGTAACAGCAACTACACAATCTTCTTTGCAGATGGCATGGTATTATCTTATCCAAAATCTGCTGCTAACTGTACAAACCAAATGGCTAACGAGAGAAGAACATTGTGTGCAGGTATCGTTGACGTAAACGGTACTAAAAACCCTAACAAATTATCTCACTGCCAATGGAGTTCATCTGATGGTTCAGCATCAACAGTCATAAGCGATAATACTTTAGCAAATGGTACATCATGCGTTGAAGAAAACACTTACATTTCTGACCAATATTCAGTAATCTTCAAAGGCCAACAACTTATTCCAAACGGATATGCAGCAAGATACGTATTATACGAAAAATAATCACACTGCGTGAAAATAATATAAAAAAGAACCAATCGAAAGGTTGGTTCTTTTTTTATTGAAATTTTAAACCCGTAATTTCTCTAATTCCTTCAGTCATACCGCATGAGTGTAGCGAATTGCGGTATCTTTAGACAACATTCATATAAAAATGCCGTAACAAGTACGGCATGACGATAGAAAGGTACGGCAATTGTATATGAATGACAAATAACGGCACCCCGTATTTATTACGGGGTCTTTATTCATTTATTTTGAATGCTTAGTATTTTTAGATACCGCAACGGTGTGCGGTATGACTGAGAGGGGAACGAAGGAAAAAACGTTATAAACAAAACTGTCATGCCACTCTGCCGAGAAAACGATTAATAGTCGTTTTTGAGAGGTGTTACGGCATCTTTTATAAAAAGCAAAAAGAAATTGTAACGAAATGTTAAAAATCGCTCAAAATCCCTAAAGTTCATGCATTTGAGTGCCGACATGATAAGTACAGGTATGTGTATATATAAAAAAGGACGTGTATTATGGGAAATCCATTTGACAAAATCAAAGCAGAAAATGCACAAATAAGAACCAATAACGGAACAAGCGGTGGCACATCTTTGAACATCGAAAGATTTGCTAAGTCTTATGCGTCAATCCACGACGAATACAAAGAAGTATCTGCTAACATAAGAAGTGTTTCAGCAAACGTTAAGGCTGAAATGGAAGCAGAAACAAAACGTATTGAAGATGAACAAAACAAGCAACTTAAAAAAGCAGCATTGTTCTCTTTAGTTAACACTGTTGCAACTCAATTGCCACAAATTGTTACTGGTATAACTTCACTACTTGGAACAACAAAAAGTATCAAAGCAGGCGATACTTCTGCTTCTGCTCAATCAACATTGCAACAAGCAGAACAAAAATTACAACAAGCAAAACAACAATCGACTTCATACGGTCAACAAATTACTGAAGCAACAAATCAAAAACCTCAATATGAACAAACAGTAAAAGACCAAGAAGCAGAAAGGATAAAACAACAAGGTCTATACGACAAATACAAACAACAAGAAGAAGATTTACAAGCGTCATTAGATAACGAAACAGATTCCGAAATTGCATCAGCAAAAAGTGAATTAGCAGATGCAGAAAAAATGAAAACAACAAAAACAGTAAAAGATCCACAAACAGGTCAAACAAAACAAGTTGAAGATGCATCTTTAAAAGAACAAAAAGAACAAAAAATTGAAGAAGCAAAAAGAAAGATTGAAGAAAGAAAAACTGCACTGAAAGCAGAAATTGCAACTGCAAAATCAAACAAAGAAGCAGCACAAAGAGCAAACGCAGCAGCGATTGAAGCAAGAGATAACGCACAAACAAAAGTTGATGAATTGAAGAATAAAATCGATCAATTGACACCTCAAAAGAATAAATTAGATAGTGAAATCAAGCAATTAGAGGCTGAAATCAACAGAATAAAAGGCGGTACAACAACACAAACAACTCAAACTACAGACCAAAGAACAGGTGGCTCAGAACCATCAACAAAATAACAAAAAGCAGACTTTGGAAAAGTCTGCTTTTTATAAATTAAAGGGCGGTTTGCGAAACGCAAACCGCCCAATTTTTATTAAAAATTAAACTGAAGTTTCGCTTACAACAGAAAGAGCCTTAATTTTTTTATCTGTATGCGATTGAATGTAGTCATTCAAAAGATTAAAGCATACTTCACAAACCTTGTTTGTAGCCTTTCTATCGTATTCACTTTCATAATTAAAATCAAACTGCATCATTGCTTGCAAGAAATCTCTCATTTTGTGGTGAAGTTTTAATTTTACCCCTAATTCTTGGTTACATTCTTGGCAAACAACACCGCCCATTTGAATTGAAAAATACATATCCTCATTCAAAATTTCTTCACGACAGCATAAGCAACTATCAAATTCCAAGCCAAAACCTACAATTAGCATCATTTTTAACTGGAATTTAATAACTGCAATCATTACGTCTTTTTTAGTTTCAGAGTTAGAAATTTTATCTAAAGTTTTATAGAATAATTCATAAACTTCTTTACTTGACGGGTCATCTTCAACGCCAAATATAGAAACAATTTCAGAAATGTAAGATGAAAAAACAATTTTATCTAAGTCCTGACGAGTTTCGTTAAAAGTATTAAAGGCTTCTGCCTGACAAATAGTATCCAAATTTTTCCCCTTATATAACATAATTTTGTTTGCAACAAGATTATCCATTCTTGCCCCAAGTTTACTTTTTGGTTTCTTAACCCCTTTTGCAACACCCTTAATTAAGCCATGCTCTTTTGAATACATGACTACAATTTTATCAGATTCGCTTAAATTATAAGATTTTAAATTAATTGCATCTGTTACGACATTATTCATTGTTTATTGTTTTTCCCCATGAGATTTTGTACCACGATATACACCACGGAAGAATTGTTCCAATTCCATTTTGTCATCAGAGGCTTCTAAGGCTGCTTCTTTTGTAATAGCACCCATTTCAACTAATCTGTATAAAGATTCATTCATTGTAATCATATCGTTGAAAGAACCTTTTCTAACAAGGTCATAAATACCCTCTAGTTCGTTTTTAATAATTAAATCTTTGATTGTTGGAGTTACAACAAGAACTTCGCATGCAGGATAACGACCGTTACCAGTTGCTTTTTTAACAAGTTTTTGAGCAATTGTACCTCTTAACGATTGAGCAAGTTGACGACGAACTGTATCTCTATCTTCTGGCTCATACATATTAACAATTCTGTAAATAGTTTGAACAGCATCGTTTGTGTGTAAAGTTGCAAAAACTAAGTGTCCTGTTTCTGCTGCTTTTAGAGTACTGTCCAAAGTTTCTCTATCACGAATTTCACCGACTAGAATTACATCAGGGTCTTGACGAAGTGCGTATTTGATACCCTCAGAGAATGACGGAGTATCAATACCGATTTGTCTTTGAGTAATCTTACATTTTTTATCAGTAAATACAAATTCAACTGGGTCTTCCAAAACTACAATGTGTTTTTGATATTTCAAGTTGATACTTTCGATAAATGATGCCAAAGTAGAAGATTTACCACTACCAGTTGGACCAGTAACCAAAATTAAACCGTTGTTATAATCTGCAAACTGGTACATTGCGGAAGGTAAGTGAAGTTTTTCTAGCGAGTTAATGTAATAAGGTACTACACGGAAAACTAAACTATATTCAGTCATTGAGCGTGATAGGTTAACCCTAAAACGAGAAATACCTTTTAAATTAAAAGAAAAGTCTAAGTCAGTCGCATCTGAAAGACGGTCTTTAATAAAATCTGGAACAACCTTATTAACAATGTATTCCATATCCGCTCTTTGAAGTTTTGGCATATCTAATTTTAAGATAATACCATCACGACGAACCATAGGGTGTTCGCCAACTTTCAAGTGAATATCAGAAACATCAGATTTAACCGCTTTTTCTAAAAATTCTTCTAATTTAAAATTATCTTCCATAAAATCCCCTTGTTAGTATATATTTTACATTATACTAGCATTTTTATCGGTCATGTTCAAAAATATTACAAAAATTTAGATTATATTGACACAAAAGCACTTTAATAGCACAATTTACATAGGGACGAGGTTATTAAAATGACTAAACAAACACTATTACACGACAAACAAGTAGAATTAAAAGCAAAAATGGTTGATTTTGCAGGTTGGGATATGCCTGTACAATTCAAATCAATTATAGAAGAACACAAAAACGTAAGAGAAAACGCAGGACTATTTGATGTTTCGCACATGGGAGAAGTTTTTGTATCAGGAAAAGACTCTGTGAAATTCTTAAACAAAGTCGTTCCTCAAGATATTTCAAAATTAAATCTATCAAAAGCAGTTTATTGCCAACTTCCAAACCAAAATGGTGGATTAATCGATGATTTAATTATCTACAGACTTGAAGAAGAAAAATATTTGTTAATCGTAAACGCATCAAGAATTGATGAAGATGTTAACTGGCTTGTTAGAAACAGTTTAGATTTTGATGTTTACATTGATAACCAATCACACAACTATTCAATGTTAGCCGTTCAAGGTCCAAAATCTCACGATATTTTGAAAAAAATTGGCGATGATACAACTCAAGAATTTTTTACAATAAAACCTGCAATAATTGATGGCATGGAAACTTTAGTTTCTAGAACAGGTTACACAGGTGAAGATGGTTACGAAATCCTTGTAAAAAACAAAGATGCAGTAAAAATGTGGGATTTGTTATTAAAAGAAGGTGCAGAATTTAACCTAATGCCAATCGGTTTGGGTGCGAGAGATACTTTGAGATTAGAATCAGCACTTCATCTTTACGGAAACGATTTGACAGAAGAAACAACACCTGTCGAAGCAGGTTTATCTTGGTCAATTCCAAAAGACAAAACTGACGATTATAACGGAAAAGAAGTTATAATGGCTCAAATAAAAAATGGCGTAGAGAAAAAACTTATCGGTTTAAAAATGCTTTCAAGAGCAATTCCAAGACACGAACACGAAATCTATTTTAACGGAGAAAAAATCGGTGTGGTTACAAGCGGAGGATACTCTCCAATACTTAACGAAAATATTGCGATGGGATACATTGAAAACCTTAAAGAAATTTGTGTAGGAACAACCGTTCAAGTTATGATTAGAGAAAAACTACACGATGCAGAAATAGTTAAAAGACCATTTATTCAAAAACATAATAGTGATAAAAAATAAAGGAGTAAAAATGAGTATTACTGAAAAAATTTTATGTTCAAAATCTCACGAATACATCTTAGATAACGGAGATAAAAATTATTCTGTAGGTTTAACAGATTATGCGATTGACCAACTTGGTGACATCGTATTCTTAGAACTTCCTGAAGTTGGTGCGTCTTTCAACAAAGGCGATGTTTTTGCTACTGTTGAATCAGTAAAAGCCGCATCAGAAATTTATATGCCAATTTCTGGAACAATCACTGAAGTTAACGACACCGTTGTAAATTCACCAGAAATTCTTAACGAAAGTCCATACGAACAAGGTTGGCTTGTAAAAGTAGATTTCACAGGTAACGATGTTGAAATTACAGATTTGCTAGATTACAACGATTATAAAGAAGAAGTACAATAATGAACAATTTTTTAGCCTTAACAGAAACAGATAGACAAGAAATGCTTGAAAGTATTTCAAAAAGCAGTGTTGACGAACTTTTTGAACAAATTCCACAAAAAGCACGAATGACTGAATTTGATTTACCGCAAGCATTAAACGAAATGCAAACACAAAAAGTAGTAAAACAACTTGCAAATGAGAATAAATCAGACTACATCTACTTTGTAGGTGCAGGAACATACAACAAATTCATTCCCGCAGCAGTAAATCAAGTTGCAGAAAGGTACGAATTTCTAACTGCATACACTCCATATCAACCGGAAATCGCACAAGGAACGTTGCAAATA
Source organism: Alistipes senegalensis (assembly GCA_963620955.1). Taxonomy (GTDB): domain Bacteria; phylum Cyanobacteriota; class Vampirovibrionia; order Gastranaerophilales; family Gastranaerophilaceae; genus UBA6984. The sequence continues at coordinate 31,179 of CAVFCO010000010.1, forward strand.
ATGTATGAGTTCCAAACTCTAATTTGTAGATTGACTGGCATGGCTATTTCAAACGCATCTGTTTACGATGGGGCAACCGCAGCAGCAGAAGCTGTTATTATGGCAAAAAGAGTGTCAAAGAAAAACAAAGTTTTAATCTCTGACACAATTAATCCTGAATACATAAAAGTAATTCAAACGTATGCTTGGGCAAATGATATTGAATTAGAAATGTTTGATAAAATGCCAAAAAACACATCTGAATACGCCGGAGTTGTAATTCAAAATCCAAACTTCTTTGGCGAAATAAAAGAAATCAAAAAAAGCGAAGGCTCACTTTTAATAGTAATAACCGACATATCATCGCTTGCTTTATTAACTCCACCATCAGAATATGGAGCAGATATAGTTGTTGGAGATATTCAACCTCTAGGTATCCCAATGTCATTTGGCGGACCTCACGCAGGTTTTATGGCTTGTACTGAAAAATTAATGCGACAACTTCCAGGACGACTTGCTGGCAGAACTCTTGATGCTGATGGCAATCAAGCCTTCACACTAACAATTCAAACAAGAGAACAACACATCAAACGTGAAAAAGCAACAAGCAACATCTGTTCAAACCAAGCACTTATTGCTCTTTGCTCAACAGTTTATTTGAGTCTACTTGGAGAAAAAGGATTTAAGCAAGCAAGTTATCTTTCAAGTAAAAATGCTCACGAACTAGCAAAAAAACTCCAAGAAAAGGGTGTTAAAGTCCTCTCAAAAGATTTTTACAATGAATTTATAATTGAAGTTGAATATGCTGATAAATTCTTAGACAAATTGAAAGAAAACAACATCATTGGCGGTTACAAAGTTGACGAAAAAACTATTCTTGTTTGTACAACAGAAATGAATACGTCAGATGAAATTGATTTATACGTAAAATCAATATAATTTTAATAGATAATAAAAAAGGCGATTCGAGTTTCACTCAAATCGCCTTTTTAATAACTTTAGTATTTAAATTAGAATTGCAAGCCTGCTTCTCTTGCTGCTTCTGCTAATGCTTGAACTCTACCGTGATATAAGAAACCACCTCTGTCAAATACAACACATTCAATGCCTGCTGCTAATGCTTTTTTAGCAACTGCTTCACCAACAACTTTTGCTGCTTCAATGTTACCACCGTGTTTCAATTGTTCTTTTAAATCTTTGTCTAAAGATGATGCAGAACAAACTGTTACATGTTTTTCGTCATCAATAACTTGAGCATAGATGTGTTTTGTACTTCTATATACAGCCAATCTTGGGAATTCTGTAGTACCTTCTAATTTAACTCTCAAAGATTGGTGTCTTTTTTGTACTTTAGGTTTTCTAATTTCTTGTTTAATCATTTTGCTTTTTTCTCCTTTACCCAAACCTTCTTGACTTATCAAGGGTTTATGTGGGCTACTGTGTTACTAATTTCTTAAATACGTATATATTTTATCCTACGTATTTTGCTCCTGTGGTACTCGGACTTTCGTCCTGCGTTCCTACGTCGCTTATATTATGTGTCGCAACTGCTCCGCTGCTTCCTCAGCACCGTGTGCGTTGCTCACATCGGCTTACGCATTATTTTTTACCTGCTTTACCTGCTTTACGTCTAATGTATTCGCCTTCGTATTTAATACCTTTTCCTTTGTAAACTTCAGGTTCACGTTTGCTTCTGATTAATGCAGCGATATCGCCAACCATTTGTTTGTTAGTACCAGATACTTTAATTTTTGTATTTGCTTCAACTGCAATTGTAATACCTGCAGGTGGTTCAATGATTACAGGGTGAGAATAACCTAGAGCCATGTTAAGTTTGTTTCCTTCCATAGCAGCACGGTAACCAACACCGTTGATTTCTAATCTTTTTTCGAAACCTTCTTTAACACCTTTAACTGCATTAGCAACTAATGTTCGCATTAAACCGTGTAAAGCATTTGTTTTTCTTTCATCGTTATTAGTTGTAACTAATACTTTATTATCTTCTACTTTTACTGTTAATTCAGGACTAACTTCAACAACTTCTGTTCCTAAAGGTCCTTTTGCAGTAACTGTATGACCTTCGATTTTAACCTCAACTCCTGCTGGGATTTCGATAGGTAATTTACCGATTCTTGACATTTTAATTTTCTCCTTTTGGTATATTCTAACTTTCGAGCCTTTCTACCAATTTCGCTCTATTTTGATGTGATTTGCTCACATCAGTTTATGCATTTTTGCTCCTGTGGTACTCGGACTTTCGTCCTGCGTTCCTACGTCGCCTATATTATGTGTCGCAACTACTCCGCTGCTTCCTCAGCACCGTGTGCGTTGCTCACATCGGCTTACGCATTACCAAACATAGCATAAAATTTCGCCACCTAGGTTTTCTTTACGTGCTTTTCTATCTGACATCAAGCCTTTGCTTGTTGAGATAACAGCAACACCCATACCACCTAAAACTTTTGGTAAGTTTTTAGATTTGCTGTATGTTTTTAAACCTGGAGTTGAAACTCTTT
>CAVFCO010000011.1:0-5251 GCA_963620955.1 Alistipes senegalensis
TTTTTATAGGAGTAAAAACAATTTCAGGTTTCTTACGTAAAATATCAATCTGTTTTGCATATTCGTATTTGTTAGAATTTACACTCTCGTACATTGATATTGATTGAAACGGTAAAAATTCAGTTTTTTTACCAAAGATTTTTTTGTAATCTGCTTGTAATTTCAAAGAACTTTGCTCAGATGAAGTTACAAAAAGGATTTTTTTATCAGAAAATTCTTTAATTTTGTTCAACAAAATCAATCTAAAAAAAGACGTAACCCCACTAACAGCAAAAGACTTACCTTTATCAAGTAAGTTCTCTAGTTTTCTAAACTTTTTACAATCAACATTAAACATCTTCTTTAATATTTGGACTTTGGTAATCAACACCAATGTCTTTAAGAGCGTTTATAAAATGCTCTGCACAAGCCTTTTGAACATCTGGTGGAACAACTCTCAACAATTCAATAGTTTTTGAAATTACTGGGTCTTTATCGTACCAACGGTTTCCATTTACAGGTTTAACCATTTCATAAAAACGTTCAATTGCCTCTTTAGATACTTTTTCTTCTATTTTTTTCAAGAAAATTTCAGCCTGAGAACGCAATTCGTCCTGATAATTTTTTAATAACTCAACAACTTCAAGTAAAAGAGGGTCGTGTTCATACCAGCGTCTATATTCTGGCTTCATTTAAGCCTCCTTGAATTGCATCTTCAGGAGAGATTGTTACACGTTTAATTTTACCGCCCAAAGCGTTAATTTTTGCTTCAAAGTTTTCGTAACCTCTGTCAATGTGATACAAATTATCAATTTCAGAAGTTCCTTCTGCCATTAATGCTGCAACAACCAAAGATGCACCCGCTCTTAAATCACTTGCAGAAACAGCCGCACCTGTTAATTTTTTAACACCTTTTATAATCGCATGGTTTCTATCTTGGTGAATATCAGCACCCATACGTCTTAAGTTTGGTACTTGCATAAATCTGTTTTCGTACAAACTTTCAGTAATAATACCAACACCGTTTGCTGTAGATAACAATACCATTGCCATTGATTGCAAGTCTGTAGGGAATCCTGGGTATGGTTGAGTTACAAAGTTAACTGTATTCAATCTACCTCTTGCAGATACTTCAATCGCAGTTGGCTCAATTAATTTGATATTTGCACCCATTTTCAACAATTTGTTGTTGAAAAATGTTAAATGAGCAGGGAAAATATTTTTGATAATCGCTTTTCCACGAGTTGCAACAACAGCAGTCATAAATGTACCGGCTTCAATTCTATCAGGAATAGTTGTATATTCGATAGGGTGAAGTTTATCTTGAGTTACACCGCTAATAACGATGTCAGAAGTACCAGCACCTGAAACTTGAGCACCCATTGAGTTCAAGAAGTTTGCCAAGTCAATAATTTCAGGTTCTCTTGCTGCGTTTTGAATTCTTGTTTCACCATCAGCCAAAATTGCTGCCAACATAATGTTTTCAGTCGCACCTACTGATGGAATATCTAAGTAAATTTCTGTACCAACTAATTTTGATGCTTTTGCATGAACGTAACCGTTTTCGATTTTAATTTTAGCACCCAAAGCCTCTAAGCCTTTGATGTGGAAATCTACACGACGTTCACCGATTGCACAACCCCCAGGAAGTGCAACAATTGCTTCTTTACAACGAGAAACCAATGCACCTAAGATAATGAAAGATGCTCTCATTTTAGAAACAAGTTCGTATTTTGCTGTAATACTTGTTATGTCAGTTGCATCAATTGATACAGTTTTGTGTTCTTTGTCGTAATGAGTTTTTGTTCCTAATTGTTCAATAACGTTCAACATAATTTCAACGTCTGTCAAATCAGGCACATTGTGGATTAGAGTTTCACCTTTTGCAAGAATTGCCGCAGCCATAAGTTTTAGCACCGCATTTTTTGCACCACCGATTGAAACTTCACCTTTTAGAGGTGTTCCACCTGTTACTATAAATTTTTCGTCTTTGTTTTTGTCCATAACTTTAATATAATGATACTACCTAATGTGTTTTCTGTAAAGTTTTTAATCAAATCGTTAAAAATTTACATGGCTTTATTATTTTACTACAAATTTTGACTAAAACTTCTGTGTCCGCTAAATGCTTTTATACCAAGATATTTAGCAGATAGACCAAGTTCTTGTTCAATTCTAATTAATTGATTGTATTTTGCCATTCTGTCAGAACGAGAGCAAGAGCCTGTTTTGATTTGTCCACAGTTTGTAGCAACCGCCAAATCTGCAATAAAAGTATCTTCTGTTTCACCTGAACGGTGAGAAGAAATTGCAGTATATCCTGCAGAGTGAGCCATTGCAATTGCTTCAAGAGTTTCTGTCAAAGTACCAATTTGATTAACTTTAATCAAAATTGAATTTGCAATTTTTCTCATAATACCCTCTTGCAAACGTTTAGTATTTGTAACGAACAAATCATCACCAACAAGTTGACATTTTGAACCGATTTTCTTAGTTAATAATCTCCAACCTTCCCAATCTTCTTCCGCCATACCGTCTTCGATTGAGATAATAGGATATTTTTCAACCCAATCAGCAAGAAAATCAACCATTTCTTCACGATTTAAAATTTTACCCTCACCGGCAAGAGTATATTTGCCGTCTTCATAGAATTCACTAGATGCTAAATCAACGCAGATTTTAACATCGTCAGTAGTATAACCTGCATTTTGAATTGCTTTAACTATCATTTCTAATGCTTCTTCGTTTGATGACAAGTTTGGAGCAAAACCACCCTCATCACCAACAGATGTAACATAATCTCTATCTTGTAAAATGTGTTTTAACGCATAAAAGATTTCAGAACCCATTCTAACCGCTTCTTGGAAACAATCTGCACCAACAGGAGCAATCATAAATTCTTGACAATCAATATTGTTATCTGAATGAACGCCACCATTAATAATATTCATCATTGGTACAGGAAGTGTAATTGCAGAAATACCGCCCAAATAACGATATAAAGGCATTTTGTAAGCCAATGCAGCCGCTTTAGCACAAGCCAAAGATACACCCAACATTGCGTTTGCACCTAATCTTGATTTATTGTCTGTACCGTCAAGTTCAAGCATCAATTTATCAATATTATATTGATTAGAAACATCTTCGCCGATAAGTTCTGGAGCGATAATGTTGTTTACATTGTTAACCGCTTTTTGAACACCTTTACCGCCAAAGCGAGTTCTGTCATTATCTCTTAATTCTATGGCTTCATAAGCACCTGTAGATGCACCTGATGGAACAGAGGCTCTGCCAACAACTCCAGAAGCAAGTTTCACGTCAACTTCAACTGTCGGATTACCACGAGAATCCATAATTTGTCTTGCTACAATGTCTTCAATAAGTGTCGGCATAATTTTCTCCTTCTTACACATTTTACAAAATAATTATTTCACAAAAATTATACTCTTTCAATAGTATTAATGTTTATGTTATTATAATAATCATTAAAAAGGAGTATGTCATGGGAATAAAATCTATTATTTTGGCTGCCGGTAAAGGCACTAGAATGAAATCAGAAAAATCAAAAGTTTTACACAACATTTTTGATAAAACGTTATTAGGCTACGTTCTTGATGCCGTAAACGATACACACATGGTTGAACAATCTTATGTAATCGTTGGACACCAAGCAGAAGCAGTTAGCGAATTTGTAAATAAAAATTATGGAAACAATGCAAAAACTATTTTGCAAACACCTCAACTTGGTACAGGACACGCAGTTAGTATGGCTTGCCCTGAATTAGAAAATTTTGACGGTGAAGTTATCGTTTTATGCGGTGATACTCCACTTTTAACTTCAGATACAATATCTGATTTTATTTTCTCTCACAAATCAAATAAAGCAGACATTACAGTAATGAGTGCAATCTTTGAAAATCCATTCAACTACGGCAGAGTTATCAGAAACATTGATAAAACTCTTAAAAAAATTGTTGAAGAAAAAGATGCAACATTTGAAGAAAAACAAATTCAAGAAGTTAACGCAGGTGTTTATTGCATTAACTGGCAAAAAGTTAAAAAAGCATTCGCAGAATTAAAAAGCAACAATGCTCAAGGCGAATATTATTTAACAGATATTATTTCTTGGGGTGTAAAACACAACCTAAGTGTTCAAGCATACACTTTGAAAGACAATACTGAAATTTTAGGTATCAACTCAAAAGTTCAACTTGCAGAAGCAGCAAAAATCTTGAACAAAAGAAATCTTACAAAACTAATGAAAAACGGTGTTACAATTGTTGACCCTGATACAACTTGGATTAGTGGTGATACTGAAATCGGTGCTGATACAATCATTTATCCATCTGTTTTCATTAATGGTAGCAACAAAATCGGTTCAAATTGTACAATCGGACCTATGGCTCACATCAGAGGCAACGTTGAAATCGGTAACCACGTTAGAATCGGTAATTTTGTAGAAGTTAAAAACTCAAAAATCAAAGATAACACAAATGTTTCACACTTAAGTTACGTAGGCGATAGCGAATTAGGTTCACACGTAAACATCGGTGCTGGCACAATTACAGCAAACTACAACCCAGTAACTAAAGTTAAAAACAAAACAATCATCGGAGATTACGCAAACACAGGTTCAAATTCAGTGCTTGTAGCACCAATTGAACTTGAAGAAGGTGCTTTTGTTGCGGCTGGTTCAGTTGCAAGCAAAAACGTTAAGGCTTGGGCTTTAGCATTAAGCAGAGCACCAATGAAAATATTTGAAAATTGGGTAAAAAAAGATAAATAGAGGTACAAAATGGCTATAAAACCTTGGAATGAATATTTTTTAGACTTAGCAAAAACTTGTGCAAGCCGTTCAAACTGTATTAGAGCACAAGTAGGTGCAGTTATCGTTGGCGAAGATAAAAAAATCAAAGCAACTGGCTACAACGGAACACCGTCAAAAGTTGAATCTTGCGTAGAAAGAGGCGAATGCTACAGAATTAAACATAATATTGAATCTGGTACAAGATATGAAACTTGTCGTTCAATTCACGCAGAACAAAATGCTATCATTCAAGCAGGACAAGACCGTTGCAAAGATGCGACAATGTACATTTGGGGACATCAAATGATTTGTATTTTATGTAAAAGATTCATTGTTCAATCTGGAATAAAAGATGTTTATCTTCAAAAAGATGAAAACTCTGAAATAAAACACGTTTCAGTTGACGAAATCAGAAAAGAATTAGAAGCACAATAAACAAATAAAAAATCAAACAACAAAAAAGAC
>CAVFCO010000011.1:5261-16968 GCA_963620955.1 Alistipes senegalensis
TTATCGACTGGATATTTGTTATATTTTATTGATACTAAAGTAAACGAAATATTTAATAAACATAAACAAAACTTCAAAATATACATTAATAATTTATTATCAAAAAATGAATAAAAAACTACAACAAAAAAGACTTTGGCGAAAACCAAAGTCTTTTTTTTAATATTTAAACATCTTATTTATTTTTAAATTTTTGTTCAACAATTTTTTTGTTCATTTTGTCTAAATTATCTAACATTTTATAGTTAAATTTTTCTTTTTCAAGTGCAAGAGAATTTCGCATATCCATTTTATGCAACATATTCATATCTGTATTTGCATTAATATTATTCATCATAGACATTTGAGCATTTGCAATATTCATCATTCTAAAAGCAGAATCTGAACGTGCTAATCCATAAATACCGTATACCATACATCATTCCCTTTCAATTTGTACTATAAGTATAACACAAAACATAAAAAATTAAAGTGTTTATTTACGCAAAAACGTCTTTATTACACTTCTTTAGAGGGTTTTATAATTGTAAAGATTTATTAAATGCGAGAAGTTCCGACTAAAAAGATGATAATTTAATATTAAAAAGTGGTATTATAATAGTGAAGATATTCAAAGGTACACTCACGTAACAAAAAAGGTATAAATGAGCGACAACATTCAATTTCAAAACGATTTAGACAGATTAATCGATGTTTTACCCCCTAAAATTACCTCTCTGGTAAGCCACGAATCCTTATCTGATGTAATTGAACTAGTGCTTGATATTGGGAGATTACCTGAAATCAGACACGCAAGCGGAAAGATTGAGAGTTTAAACTGTGCTCCGATTGAATACGCAGATTTAGATTACATTACGGATAAAATTCCGGAATTTACATCAGACAATCGTTCTGGTATTGCTGGCACTTTGCACAGAATAAGTGCTATTCGAAATCGTCAAGGTCGTGTTATTGGTTTAACTTGCAGAATTGGTAGAGTTGTTACAGGTACTATTGAGTGTATCAAGGATTTTGTAATGCAAAATAAGAGCATTCTATTCCTTGGCAGACCTGGGGTTGGTAAAACAACTAAATTAAGAGAAATCTCACGTCTTGTTGCAGATGAACTTGGAAAACGTGTTGTAATCGTTGATACTTCAAACGAAATCGCTGGTGATGGTGATACTCCGCACCCTGCAATTGGTAAAGCAAGAAGAATGCAAGTTCGTCAACCAGAATTTCAAAAAGATATTATGATTGAGGCGGTTGAAAACCATACACCTGAAGTTATCGTAGTTGACGAAATCGGTACAGAAGCCGAAGCACAAGCAGCACGTACAATTGCGGAACGTGGTGTTATGTTGATTGCAACTGCTCACGGTCAAAGCCTTGAAAACTTGATTAAAAACCCTGCATTGTCAGACCTTGTCGGCGGTATTCAATCAGTAACATTAGGTGATGATGAGGCAAAACGTCGTGCATCTCAAAAAACAGTTTTGGAACGTGAAAAACAACCAACTTTTGATATTGTTATCGAAATTTTGGACAGAAACACTTTGGCTGTATACAAAGATACAGCAGAAGCGGTTGATTATATTCTTAGAGGTTGGCCAATTCGTCCGGAAATCAGAAAAGTTGACAAGACTTATGACAACAAACCGGCTGAAATCAAGGAAGAAGAACATCTTGTTCCTGTTGAACAAAAACCTGATAATCATCAAGAAATTATTGATAAAATCAACGAAGCAGACAGAAAATTAACTCAACAAGACCCTGCTGACAGATTAAAATTCAGTTTCAACAGAAAAGATTACGTAAAAGAAGCGAAAAAATTCAAAAAGATTTATTTGTACGCAGTTTCTCGTTCGATTGTTGAAAAAATCATCGAACGCCTTGATTTGAATGCTGAAATCACTAAAAATATTGACGATGCTGACTTGGTTATTGCACACAAAAACTTTGCAAAAGGTGGTGCAAAAATCTTGAGTACTGCAAATAATTATAGATTACAAATTTTCTACGTGAAAACAAACTCAATGGCTCAAATTCAAAAAGTCGTAAAAGAAGCCTTAGATATCAGAGAATCATCTCAAACTTTGCAGGGATATTACGACGATGCTGAAAAAGCCTTAGATGAAGCCAAAAGTGCGATAGATAAGATTCTTGCAGGTGCAAGAAATATTGAATTAGCACCTCAAAACCAACAAATCAGAAAACTTCAACACGAACTTGTCGAACAACACAACCTAGAAAGCGAAAGTATCGGCGAGGGTGCAGATAGACACTTGAAAATCGTTGGCGGACAAGATTTTAAAGGCTAATGAACCATAAAAATATCCTATAAATCTATTAATACTCAACGAGTGGACCTGTGCAAGTAGGATGTGCATAAGTTAACTTTATACAATGATTGTATTGCTCTTCTAAAGTATCTCCAAAATCTGTACAATTTCGCCCCTGAGAACATGCGGGTATTAAACCATCCTCAGTAATATAGAACATATATCGCTTTAAATAATTTGCAGCACTATTATTCTGTTGAGTTTTCCTTAATTCAGGTTCGGTGCTAACACGTATAGTACCATAAGTTTTTAAGATTTTACCAGCATAATTTAACTCATCTGTTATTACTTGATCCATAGCCTCATCATAATCTGAACCAGCCTCACGATGAACACCATTCTCTATTTCTGCATCAATATAAAAGACATAACCATCATTCATGTAATAAAACCAGTCTTTAGTTTGTACTGTTCTGATTTTTGAATTTTCGATTGCAGTTCTTTTAACTTTCAGAAAATCTTGTAATCTCTCCATTAAAACTGGTTGCTTTGATTCTTGAAACTCTAAGAACTGTTCTTCTTCTGACCAGTTTTCAAATTTTCCGTAAACTCCCTCCATTCTTCCCCATGCATCGGTCATTTCTGCATAGAATTTCTTCAATTTAGATTTATTTGCAGTTTGGTGTGTTGAATGATTTAAGTTCGGTAGAGCAATTGCAGACACAACGCCAATAATACTTATTACAATCAGCATTTCTGCTAATGTAAATGCTAATATTTTTCGCATAAATTAAAAACCCTTATGTAATAGTTGTAATAATAATTACAAGCATACAAAAAAGCCGTAACGCATGCAACACATGGATTGTAGCAATTGTGTATCAATTAAGTTCAAATATAATAGGCATAATGCATACCATGTTTTAAATCGCTAAAACACATGCATGGCATGATTTATCATGATTTGAAAGTCTGTATTCATGACCACTACATGAATACACATGTTTTGAAAGTCGATATCTCATGTGTCGCAAGAGTTTTACACCGATAAAAATATCAAAATTTCGTAAAATTTCTTCACATTGAATAAATCTAAACAAATTTTCACAACAAAAAGCACCCCTTTTGGAGTGCTTTTTTATTATAAATATTTTTCATTACTAGAAATTTAGCAAAGAACTATAAACTTCAAATTGTTTTTTTGTATCATCAACAACAATATATCGTATTGTTCTATCAGGATTCTTTGCCGGCGGAGTAACTGTGTGCAAAACTCCGTTTATTTTTTCTTCTCGTGCTAAATGATAATGCCCCGAAAAGATTGCTTTTACATTATCGTGTTTTGAAAGTACATCCCAATAATTTTGTGCCATATACAAATTGTGAGAAGATTTTTCTCTTTCGTTAATCAATGGAAAATGTTGAAATATAATAACTTTTTTACCTTTATATTTTGTCAATTGAGTATCTAACCAAGCAAGTTGAGCCTCTTTGAAATAGCCACTTCTTGCCGGAATAACCTCTTTCATACCGTCAATGAAAATAAAAACTAAATCGCCACGTTTTACGACAAAATTAAAATCTTTATTTTTTTGATTAGAATATTGTCCAACTAATTTTGCGTATGTAACCTTGTCTAAATGTTGCGACTTAAAGCAATCGTGATTACCTATTTCAATATAATAAGGTTTATTCAACTTTTTACACATTTTTAAAAATTCAACTAGAGTATTTTTATTCGCTTTATCAATATTATCACCGGTAAAAACAACAAACTCTGCATCCTTTAATTTTTTGTTAATAAAATTTATTAAAGTATCAAAATTTTCAATTGATACTTCATTTTGAGCAAAGTGCAAATCTGTAACTTGAACAAATTCTGTCATTTTTGCATTCGCAGAAGATGAAAATGCGATAAATGTTGCAAATGATAAGATTAATATGTTAAAAAATCGTTTCATAATTGTAATATCCCTACATGCATGATAAACTAAACTAATTATAACATAAGGGAAATGTGAGGAGATAATAATTATGATGAAACTGAGAGAATTTGTCGGAAAACACACTGATTTATGCTCAATTATTCTATTAGCATTGTTATGCGGAGTGTTTTTATTCTGGGGGTTAGATTTTTACCCACTTTTAGACGTTGATGAAACTAGATATGCAATTATGTCAAGAGATTTGGCTAATTCTAACGATTGGAACGTTCTTTTATTGAACTCTATTCCATTTTTAGAAAAACCACCATTTTACTTTTGGGTAGTTGGTGCATCAATCAAACTATTCGGCTCTTTTAGCGAATTTGCAGTAAGATTTCCGATTGCATTAATGGCTTCATTCTTAGTATTTTTCACTTATTTCTTTGGTAAAAAAGTTTTATCAAGAAAATTCGGTTTATACAGTGCAGTCGTACTTTTAACCAGCGTGTTTTTCTTAATCCTATCACACGTTGCAATTTTAGATATGGTATTAACAGTTTGGCTTGCAAGTGCTTTATACAGTGCATTTTTAAGTTTTAGTGTTGAAGAAAAATACAAAAAATATTGCTGGTGGGGATTTTGGACTTTTGCAGGCTTAGGCTTTTTAGCAAAAGGTATTTTAGCAATTGCAATCCCTGTCGTTGTATTATTCCTTTATGGTTTAATTACAAAAACTTTAAAAGAAATGGTAAAACCCGTAAACTTCCTTGTAGGTTTAGTTATTTTCTTATTAATTGCAATGCCATGGCACTTGATAATGTTTAGAGATTATGGTTGGTCATTCATTCACGAATACTTTATCAAACACCACTTTGCAAGATTACTTACTTCTGCAGAATTGGGAAGAAAACACGGATTTTTCTACTTTATTCCGATTTTCATTGTTGCATTCATGCCTTGGACATTCATTTTCTTCGCTTCAATTGTTGAAGGTTGCAAAAAACTTGTAAAAAAATACAAAGAAGTTGAAGGAACTGTTTTAAACAAACTATACGGAACATTACAAGCAGAAAATATTGAACAAAAATTAATCTTGTTCGCATCATTATTCTTCATCATAGTATTTGGAGTAATGAGCGTATCAAGTACAAAATTACCAACATATATTTTACCTGCATTACCTGCAGCAGCATTGTTAACAGGTTATTTCTGGAGTGTTTCAGAAAAACAAGAAGAATACAGAAACGCAATTAAAATTTCAACATACATAGTTGCAATGATGTTCATTATCGCATCTTTAGTTGCATCAGTTGCTTACGTATTCTTGCCACAAAGCATTCTTGAACTTGTAAGCCCATTCAAATATTCAGTGCTTATCGGTTGTGCTTTCGTTGGTATTTATATGTTGCTTAAATTAAAATCACACGAAGAACTTTCTGTATTCTCAGGTTACGTTGTAACAATGTTCTTTGTAATCACATTCGCTGTTACAAACTTGTTTGGATTAATTTATGCAGGCGGAGAAAACGAATTAGTTTTATATTCAAACTACGCAAGCACAACAAACACTCGATTAGTAACTTTTGACTTTGCGGTAAAACCAAGTACAAAAATCAATTATGGTGATTTCGTTTACTTCATTACAGACAGAGATTTTGAAAGATTAGATTCTTTGACATTAAACAAATCTGTTCCAACTTACGTTATCGTAAAAAATAAAGAAGTTAAAAACGGAAAATACCAAGATAAATTGAACAAAACTTTGCACTTAGTTCAAACTGGTAAAAGATATTCTTTATACATAAACAAAGAATTACCAGAAAAAAGCAAAGCAATTTTGTGGTTAAAATAACATAAAAAACACTAAAAGATTATCACGTTGGCGAATTTACTGTAAAGGAATTTTGTCAACGTGATTTTTATATACATTTACGTAAATTCATTAAGTTTTCTTCATTAAGATTGTTAATAAACTTGATACGCAAGTATAAAGGGGGGCATGGTCAATTGTAAAAATTTTTACAAGAATATTTACTTGTAAAACATGCACCACTAAACTATTATAACCATGTTAGGCAAATAAAGAAAAAGATTTTAGGCGACGAAATATAAAGGGGTGGTGGCAAAACGCACGTATTAGAATAGCGAAGTAAATAGCAAATAAAGATAGTAAATTAAGACAAAAATTTTAGAAGAATTAGAGAAATTAAATTTTAAATCTAGACTTTAAATTAAAAAATCACAAATTGAAGAAAAATTTTAATATATACTAAAAAATCAATTGATAAATATAAATCAATCGAAACTATACAATCTTGGGAGATATTGGATAGTTAAAAACTTGCCGTTTGGCAAGTTTTTTCTTATAATAAAGTCATTATGGACAACAATAGAAGTTCAAAAACAATAATATCATTAATGTCAGGTACATCTTGCGACTCAATAGATGTGGGCTTATGCCTAGTTAAACCTGATTTGAGTTGTTCTTTAATCGACGGATTAAATTATGAATACCCCGCAGAAATAAGAGAACATATTTTCAAAATTTTTCACGAGGGAGCAAGCCTTAGTGATTTATGTAAAATGAATTTCATAATCGGTCAATGCTTTGCAAATGCCTCAAATGAAATGATAAAACGACACGGAAAACCTGATTTTATCTCATCTCACGGTCAGACAGTTTATCACTATCCAAAAGATACAAAAATTGCAGGACTCTCAGAGCGAAGCACATTACAAATCGGAGAACCGTCAGTAATTGCACAAAAAACAGGTTGTCCGACTATTGCAAATTTTAGAACAGCAGATATGGCTCAAGGCGGAAATGGTGCTCCACTGGTTTGTTTTGCTGATGAAACTTGGTTTAAACCGTTAAACAAAAATGTCGCAATACAAAATATCGGCGGAATTTCTAACGTTACTGTCATATCCAAAGATTGTGCAACCTTTGGATTTGACACAGGTTTAGGCAATATTATGATTGATTATTGCACTCAAAAATTCTTTGGAAAACCTTACGATAAAGACGGCGAAATCGCATCACAAGGTAAAATTTCTGAAAGTTGGCTTAATTGCTTACTTGAAGATGAATATTATTTTGCAGAACCTCCAAAAACTACTGGCAGAGAATATTTTTCAAGCAGATACATTGAAAATGCCTTGAAATTAGCCCCAGAAAACAAATATGACATCATTGCAACAGCAACTGCTCTAACGGCCAAAACAATCGCTCAAAATTACGAACGATTTGTTTATCCAAACACCTCAATTAATGAGGTTATACTTGGCGGTGGCGGTGCTTATAACCCTATTCTAAAAAAATATTTGAAACAATATTTGCCAAAAGAAATTGAATTAAAAACACACGAGGACTACGGCATTTCAAACAATTACAAAGAAGTTATGGCTTTTGCACTTCTTGGTTATTGCACTTATTACAAAATTCCAAACAATGTGCCAAGTTGCACAGGTGCAGAAAAGAAAGTCGTTTTAGGGCAAATTAGTTATTGCTAACCTCTTTTATCGCACGAGGAATATAACTTAAAACATCAGAAGCCAAAACAGAATATTCTGTCAAATCTTCACTTGCAAGTTCACCGGCTCTTCCGTGCAAGTATACTGCAGTTTTGCACGCATCAAAAGGTTTCAACCCTTGAGCCATAAAGCCTGCAATCATACCACACAAAACATCGCCCGTTCCAGCCTTTGCAAGGGCAGAATTACCAGTTTGATTTACATAACAGTTCAAACTTTTTGAACAAATAATTGTATTATGCATTTTTAAAACTGTTGTACATTTGAAATTTAAAGAAATTTCAGTTGCTGCATCTTCTGGATTTTCTAAAATCTCTGAAACATCTTTACTTAATAATCTCGAAGCCTCTTTTGGGTGAGGAGTTAAAATTAATCTATCAGGCAGAATTATTTTTTTGAATTTTGCAAGTAAATTAATTCCGTCAGCATCTAAGACAACTGGCAAATCAAGGATTGCAAGTTCTGTCATTATTGATTTGAACATCAAAACCGCAGGTGCTTCGGTTGAAAAACCACAACCAAAAGACACAACATCGTAGTTCTTCATAACATTTTTAACTTGTTTTATTGGAACTAAAACAACATCTGGAGTTTTTGATGCTACATTTTGCAAAACACTTGGACAACTTGCAAGAGCAACATATCCACAACCAACTTTTAGGGCAGAAATACTTGATAAATACGCAGCCCCTGAATAATTTGGAGAGCCTGCGATATTCAAAACTTTACCAAAAGAGCCTTTGTTTGAGTTTTGTTTTCGTTTTGGCAAATTAATTTCAAGCATTTTAACCAACCCGTCTTATTGCTTCATACAAAACGATAGCAACAGAATTAGATAAATTCAAACTTCTTTGACCTGCTTTCATCGGTATTGTGATAGAATTTGCACCGTCGGCAAACAAAATATCTTCAGGAATACCTCTTGATTCAGGACCAAATACTAGAAAATCACCCTCTTGAAATTTTGTATCAAAATAAGAAACTTTAGATTTTGTAGTTAAATAGTAAAACTTAGAATTAGGATTTTGTTCAATTAATTCGTCCAAAGTATCAATTCTTTGGATATTTACGCTATCCCAATAGTCAAGTCCAG
The DNA here is from genome assembly GCA_963620955.1 of Alistipes senegalensis. Taxonomy (GTDB): domain Bacteria; phylum Cyanobacteriota; class Vampirovibrionia; order Gastranaerophilales; family Gastranaerophilaceae; genus UBA6984. The sequence continues at coordinate 14,075 of CAVFCO010000011.1, forward strand.
CACGTTTTGTATATTTGTCAGACAATGAAAAACCTAATTTGCCGACCAAATATAAGTTTGCACCAGTACAAGCACAAAGACGAGCGATATTACCAGTGTTTTGTGGAATTTCTGGTTCGTATAAAACTACATTAAATTTTTTGATATCCATTATTTCCATTATTTTGCTTCTTTTACAAAAAATTTCTTACTTTCAAAAATTACAGGAATACCTCTTAAAACGCAAAGGATAATAGCAATTTCTGCTGCCAATGCTGCTAAAAGAACCATAATGAATGCTGCACATTTTGGCATTCCTGGAGTATAAGCGATTAAGTAGAAAGTGAATGCAATTGCTTTTGCAACAGCATATCCGATTTTCATAACTTTTGAACCGCAAATCCATTGGCAAACTGGGTCATTTAACATACTACCTTCGCCGAAAGGAATTAAACCTTGTTCTAGAGCAACACTTCTTAAACTATCTGTGATAACACCTCTAGTTACGGCAATAATTGGGAATACAACTGGAATCCAACCCATGTGAGCAAGCATAATCCAAAAAACATATTCTGTAATTCTATCGCCCATAATATCAAGAACAGCACCTAATTTGCTTGTTTCATTGAATTTTCTTGCAACATAACCGTCTAAACCGTCAAAACAAAATGCAAGAATTGTTAAAACCAATGCTAATACGTAAGCGGCAGTTGATTTATCGAAAAACATCAAACCTGCAGCAATAAAAATTAAAAATATTCTAGAAATACTAATAATATTAGCCATAATATACTCCTTTAACCCCTTAATTATAAAAAAAGGGTGCATTAAAGCACCCTAAAATTATTGTTTTAATCTTGATAGTGCAAAATTACGTTGGTCTAAAGATTTCAATTTATTTTCACCTAACATAATTTTTTCTGCTTCTTCAAGAATTCTTACAACACTGAAACCGTTTTCACCGTCAGAACGTGCTTCAACACCTTTTTCGCAACAAGTTAAGAAGTGCTGACATTCAAGTTTCAATGGTTCAATTTCCAAATAATCGATATGAATATCAGTTATTGGACCATCTTTTTTGTTATCAAATACTTGTAATTTGTTTTCTTGTAAAGTGTCGTCTAAAATTGCAGTCGCTTTCGTACCACGAACCAACAATCTAACGTGTTTCATTGGAGTAATCCAACTATCTGTGATTTGACCAATTACACCACCCTCAAACTCAATTGACAAGTGAGTGATGTCCATAATTTCGTTTCTGTCAGTAGAACAACCAACAGCAGAAATAACTTGTTTAGGTTCTTTGCCTAAAACATAAGCCATCATTGAAACATCATGAGGTGCTAAATCCCACATAACACTTCTGTCGTTTTTGAAATAATTAACGTTTAATCTATCACTTTGTGCATAAACGATATCGCCTAAAACACCTTCGTCAACCAACATTTTCAAGCGATTTACCGCAGGGTGGTACAATAACAAATGACCAACCATTAAAACTAAACCTTTTTCTTGAGCAAGTTTTTTCAAATCTTCTGCTTCCTGAGCCGATGTAGAAATAGGTTTTTCTACATAAACATGACGACCTGATTCAAGAACCATTTTAACTAATTTGAAGTGTGTATGACTTGGTGTAACAACACAAACTGCTGTAATTTCAGGATTATTCAAAACTTCGTTAAAATCAGAAGTTGTATGAACACCTTTGTATTGTTCCTCAATCTTTTTAAGATTTTCTTTGTCTAAATCACAAACTGTATGTAATGCTTCTAAGTTGTAGAAGTTACGTACAATATTTCTTCCCCATAATCCGCAGCCGATTACTGCAACTTTTTGTTCATTCATTTATAAAATATCCTACAAATTTGCCATAAAAGAGGACTATTTTACATCCTCTTTTATGATAATTAAATTATTACTAATTTTCATGGCACAAGTCGGTAAAACAACCTCGTTCAAGCCATCAGCAATACTGATAATTTTTCCAGCACCTAAGACTACTTCTTCACCTTTGTATGTAAAAGTGTAATCCGAATTTCTGTCTGATCTTATAGTTATTTTTTCCATAATATCAATCTTCAATTAATTAGTCGAATACGTAGTTGATGATTGCTGCTTCTCTTGCTCTTTTAATTGCTTTAGCAACCATTCTTTGGTGTTCTGCACAGTTACCTGTAACACGTCTTGGAATAATTTTTCCTGCTTCTGTTAAATATCTTTTTAATTTTGCAGCATCTTTGTAGTCGATTGATTCAACGTGATCAGCACAGAAACTGCAAGTTTTTGCTTTTTTCTTATCTAAGTCTTGTTTTGCCATTTAATTTTCCTTTCTTATGCAAATATAACTATTGATTTCTTTAAATTAGAACGGAATTTCTTCTTCGCCGATAAGTTCGTCGCCCAATTCACTTTCTGAGAATTTAACAATATCTCCAGAGAAGTCAGAAGTTGATGGTGAACTAGCCCCCATTACTTCAATTCCGTTTGCATCGATTTCAAATATTTTTCTATCAGTGCCGTTTTCATTTTTAACATTTGCTGTTTGAAGTCTACCTTCAACCAACACTCTTGAGCCTTTAGACAAACTTGAAACAACTTCATCTAAGTTATTACGTTTTGCAAGAACTCTAATCAAAAGTTCTTCTCTGTCGCCAATGTTTAAAACAAACGCAGAAACAGGAACGTTGTTAGATGTAAAACGTTTTTCAGGATTTCTAAATACTGTACCAGTTACAACGGCTTTTGCTACTGTCATGATAATCTACCTTATACAGAAGCCTTTTCTGAAGCATCTAAGAACATAATTCTTAAAACGTTGTCATTTAATTTTAATGCACGTTTGAAATCTGCAACTTTTTCTGTAGGCATAGAAATCATTGAGTTTACGAAGAAACCATCTCTAGATTTTTGGATAT
>CAVFCO010000012.1:0-14880 GCA_963620955.1 Alistipes senegalensis
GCTCAAAACTCTCAAGGTAAAATTCAGTTTGAATATAAATCTCCAACCGGAAAATCTAATATTGAATTTATTGTTGAAGATTTTGAATTCAGAAATAAAAAGTTGTATATAGACGGATATAGCATTACTCATCAGAATAATTCATTCTTGTTGGTGTCTAAAATTACGTCGCCGATTACGTTTTTCTTGAAAAAAGAAGAAATTGAAAACGCAACGTTCAAGGTTGTTTATGAATTAAGAAATAGTGCTAGGATTAATTTTGAAGAAAAAGATGATGAAAAGGTTGTTAAATCTGCAAAAGATGTTTTGACTGTAGAATTCTCAACTGATAATAAGTTTAAATTATTTCAAAAAATATTATCTTATGGTGCAAATTGCGTTGTAATTTCGCCGTCAGAAATTAGGCAAGAAGTTATTGAAAAACTCAAAGTTATGCGTGAGGTGTATAGAAATGGATAAATTTACGTTAGAAAATACTACTGTTGCTGCATACAGAGTTTTTGAAACTTTGAAATTTTTGGTTAAAAGACCTGCAACTGTTCCTGATATTGTAAAATATTTGGAATCTTTAGACCCCGATGACCCAAAAGGATATTCAAAGGCGGTAGTTTATAAATACTTGTCTACATTGAAGTTTGCAGGGATTAACCTTGTTAGAAAAAAATGCAAATATGAAGTTAAAAATTTGCCGTTTAAGATAAATTTTTCAGAAGATAATATTGAAGCATTGGCAATTTTGAACAATGTTTTGGATACAATTCCTGAAAAGGATTTGTCAGAAAAGATTACAGAATTTTTCTATCAATTAAAAATGCGTTACTCTTTGGATTTTGAAAAATTTGAAGAGAAGAAAATGTCTGTAAAACAATCGTTAAAAATCACTTTGCCTACGGAAAAACAGGCAAAAACTTTGCAAGAGTTTGAAGAATATTGTAAGAATAAAATAAGATTACAAATCTATTATTACAATATTGATGGTGAGGTTGAAAATTCTATTTTCGAACCATTAGAGGCTAAATTTGAGGATAAACAAGTTTTGCTATGCCTTTATTGTACAAAGACTAATGCATTTTTCGAGTTGAATTCAAAACAGATTGTGGAAATCAAACAGACTCCGTCAAAATGTTCAGGAAGATTTTTCTCAGGAACTACTGTTTTTAAGGTAAAAGACAGATTGGCTAAGAACTATACATTGCGAAATGACGAACAAATTATCGGAACAGATTCTGACGGAAATTTGATGATTTCGAATAAAAAAGAGCCTAAACATAAATTATTTTTGCGACTAATGAGATATGCCGACAAATGCGAAGTTATGACTTCAAAAATGGATAGAGAATTTATGATAAATATGCTAGATAAGGCTTTAAGTAATTACGAGGGGACTTGATTTTAGAAGATATTAATGCTAAATTAGATATACAAACCATGCGATAAGCAAGGGCCTGTAGCTCAGCGGTAGAGCAGGGGACTCATAATCCCTTGGTCGTGGGTTCGAACCCCTCCGGGCCCAAATATAAAATAAAAAGACCTCTCTAGAGGTCTTTTTTATGCAAAAAATATATAAAAGGGGTGAGAACCACAAGGCAAAGCCTTGTTTTAGGTTCGAGCGTGAGCGAGCAGAGGCTGGAGAGTTTTTGACGAAGTGATAAAATCACATAGTCAAAACTCGGAATTGCCGTTTATTGCGAGCGAACAAGACAACCCCTCGGAGCCCAAATATAAAATAAAAAAGACCTCTTTAGAGGTCTTTTTTATTTTATGAAACTAATAGCCAAGATACGGATAAAAAACCTCTCGAAGTATTTCTGCCCAAAGAGCAGCACCACTAGTATAGAACTCTTTCATTTTTCATTTTTCTTCTAAATCAAGACTTATTATTTTCGGTCCGTAAATTTGAACTACCCCACCTAATAGGGCTTTTACAGTTGTAAAATCTTTCAGTGTTGCATCTTCAATTATTAATTCACATTTTATTTTTTCACCCCTGTTTATTTATACATCATTGAAAACAAAATCTTTTTTTAATGAACCGTCAAGGGTTTTGTTATCGTCTTTTGTGAACAAGCAAGGCTTAAATTCTCCATTGTAAGTGTGAGAATTTCTGTAGATAAGTTCTTTGAATTTATCTCTCAATGCTGGAGTTTGCTCTTGTTTATTTGTGTATTTGTTATACCAAGGGTAGTTGTTTTTACTCATAATAACTTGCGGAAATCCTTTATCCACGATAATACTAGCCTCAGTACCTTTGTTTAAAATAACTGTAGAATTTTCTTTTATTCTAATAATTCTGCCATCAATAGCCAATTTACCTTTTGCTTTTTTAGGAAAAGTAATTTGGGTATCGTGTTCAAATTTAGTCGTTTTATTCAAGAAGTTAGTTGCGTCTTTACCATAAATCAACTCGGTTTGAGTTTCAGGTTCAACAACATAACCTCCATTTTCTGTTTTTTCTAAAGGAATATCCTCAGCCGTTGAAGTAACGACTGTGGCTTTTGTAATTTGAGGAGCATTTCCTGTGAAATTCACATAAGAGCGAAAAGACACAGGAACAGTTGCATAGTTTGGTCTCTGTTCTTGAACTATGCTTTCTTGTGGGGTATTTGTTTTTCTTATTGGGGTAAAAAACTTTTGGGGTAAAAAGTTTTTATTAACTGTTATGTTCATAGTAATATGATAACTCTAAAACATATTTATTGTTAAATTTACACTTAAAAATTAACATAATGTTACAAGGATAATAAAAAAAGGCGGGCTGAAATTTTAATTTCAGCCCGCCGAACCTTATCTTTTAATTATTATTCTTCATTTTTTGCGATGTCTTCGCTTGTTGTAACCAATTCGTTGATTAATTTTTTAGCAATTCTTTGGTTGTTTAGAGTTGCGTTACCTGCGATACAACCGCCTTCGCAACACATAACTTCTACCATATTGCAACCGTCTTCACATTCACCGCAAGTAGCGAATTTTTTAAGTTGTTTGATAGAGTCTTTGTTCAAGCCGTTGATTACAAAAGGTTTGATTGCATCTTCGTCTTTTAGAACTTTTTTAACTGCTTCTGCAACACCGCCTGAAACACCGAAGTTTCTTGCTTGTTTTGAACTTTCGTAGTCATATTTTTCTTCTTCGCAGTTTAGAATTTCGATTTTCTTAGCGATAAAGAATGCACCAAGTTCTTCACAACTCATAATGTAATCAACATTTTCGTTGTCAAAACCTTCTGCTCTTTTTGCAACGCAAGGGCTGATGAATACTGTAACCGCATCAGGTTGTGCTTGTTTTACGAGTTCTGCTGTATAATACAATGGAGTTTTTGTATCAGAAACGAAAGGTTTAATTTCTGGCAAGTGTTTTTTGATAAGTTGGTTGTAACCTGCACAGCAAGAAGTTGTCATGAATTTTTGACCGCTTTCCATACGTTCAATAAATTCTTTACCTTCGTTTTTAGTTGTGATATCTGCACCTTGAGCAACTTCGAATACTTCTTTGAAACCTAATTGCTTGATTGCATTTTTAAGTTGGTAAATATTTCCTGGGAATTGACCAGCGATTGACGGTGCAAACATTGCAACAACGTTTTTACCAGATTTAATTGCTTTTAAGATGTCGATTAATTGGCTCTTTTCGTGAACAGCACCGAATGGGCAAGCCGCAATACAACGTCCGCAACTAATACATTTTTCAAAGTCGATTCTTGCTAAACCTTGTTCGTCTTTTGCAATTGCACCAACTGGACAAGCATTTTCACAAGGAACTGTGATTTTTACGATTGCGTGGTATGGACAAGCATTCATACACATTCCGCATTTTTTACATTTTGTTGGGTCGATTTTTGAACGACCGTCAGAAACTGTGATTGCACCGAATTTACAAGTGCTTTGGCAAGGTCTTGCAACACAACCTTGGCATAGGTCTGTAACATAGATTTGGCTAGGTACACAACCTTTGCAAGCATCTTGAAGTACAGTTAAGTTTGTTCCGTCTAGTTCTGTTCTTTCTAAAGATTCTTTTGCGTATGTTGAAAGTGTTTTTCTTTCATCGTCATCTTCAATAGAGAATCCTAATCCAGCGATTGCTCTATCCTTGATGATTGCTCTTTCTTTATGAATACAGCATCTGTAAGGTACGTCAGCACCTTTTGGACGCATGTCATAAGGGATTAATCTTGTGTTTTCTTCAAAATCGTCAGAATAAAATGCTTCGATAATTCTGACCAAGATTTCTTTTTTGATTTTAATTTCTTGACTGTTATTGTTCATCTCTACCTCTACTATATATACTATTCTTCTTCGTCTTCGTTTTCAACTTTTTCTTCTTCTTTAGGGTTTAAAATGTTTTCAATTGCTGAAATAATTTTTTCAGGAGTTGCTTCGCCGATAATTTCGTCGTTAACTTTTGCATAAGGGGCTTTTGAAAAACCGCTTGAGCATAAGTCTAAACAAGTTTTGCCAACTACTTCTATTTTATCGCCATATTTTGCTGGTAAGGTTTCTGCTAATTCTTGCAATTTTGCACCACCCATTACAAAGCAAGTTGTTCCCAAACATAAATTTACGGTAATTTTTTCCATTCTGACCTCACATGTATTGTATCGTAACTTTTTTAAAATATTTTGTTTGTAGAATATCCGCCATTTTTTTGATTATGTTTTTACGGATTTCTATTTCTATTGGCAAACTAGGATCATAATGTGCCTGATTTAATTTTGCACCAACCATAAACGTAATGCAATCTGTATCAAGCATAAATTTTACAAGTTCACCAGCAGCGTCATTTTTTACATCGCCACTTTCAAGGTATTCATAAGTTTTAGTAAGGGTCAAAATGCCCTCTGTAACTAAATCTATGCCGTCCATATATGAAATTGATGGAAGTTTTCCAACGTTAGTTTCTATTTTTGTTGTTATAGGAATGTTTAGTTCTCTTGAAACTAAGTTTGCTGTTGTACCTCCAGCGATAGCCTTTTTACCCTCAAATTCCATTAGTGCTTTTGCGTAGAATTTGTCTTTGTCTTGATTGTATGGAGGACCAGTAAAAACAACAGCATTTCTAGGGTCTCTATAGTAAACACATACTGCAGAAACATCGTCTTTTGGTAATCTGTCAGGCTCTGCCAAAATTGCTTGTTTTACAACTCTTGTTGCAAGGTTATGGCTTGAAATTTCAGGATTATTCGCTAATTCTTTTTTTACTATTTCAATTAACCCCTCTCTGCGAAGTCCCAATTTGTGTTCTTTTGTTCCTAATGCCGCTTGAGTTAAGCCGTCAGAACAGAATAATAATCTGTCGTTTGCTTGTAATTTTATATTGTAAATGTGCATGTGGCGACTTGGAAATTCTTTTGAGGTTAAAACTTTGAATTCAGGTTCTAGAATTTCACCATTTCTTATCCATAAAAATTGAGGGTTACCCTCTTCTACGATTTTAGCATTACCCTCTTCGTCGCAATCAAGAGCGGAGAATGTGGAATAACTTATTTTTCTAACCTGACAAACAGGCAGTGAGTTCATAATTGTTTCACAGGCTTTTTTTATTCCAGTACCGGCTTCAATGAATTTTAGTAACATTGTTGCTGTCATACACGCAAGAATGTTTGCTTTTACACCGCTACCAAGTCCGTCAGATAATACTGCAAGGAGTTTTCCTGTATCAGGAAAACGTTTGAATGCAAAATAATCGCCGTAAGCGTTTTGATTATATTTTTTTTGTTGTGCTACGTCGATATCAATAAACATTTTTAAGAATCCTCTGACTCGTCGTCGCTTGCATAATCTTCTGCGATTGAACTTAGAAGAACTTCTGTTTCAACCATGTGTTCGCCTAATAAACACGCAATTTCTTGTACTTTTGCGATATTTTTTGTGATAACTTCTCTTGCTTTTGCAGCAATTTTTTCTCTATCAATTTCGGCTTTTGTTACATCTGTGATTACCGCACCAACGATTTCGCCTTTTTCAATTGTGAATGCGTTAATATCAAACAATTTATTTCCTACGTGGTAGTGTGTTTTGTGCATATCGCAACCTGAGTTCAAAATCTCTGCAAACAAATCGCCAAATGTGATAATTCTATCGATTGCTGCACCTGAAAGTCCCTCTTTACGGTTCGCAAAGATTTCGTACATATCGCCACAGAACATTCGCATAAACGCATCATTTGCTTCGATAATGTTCAAGTCTTTGTCAACCATAACAATTGCTGACGGCATACTTCTTAGCATTGCCGCTGCTTTTCTCATTGCAATTTTACGCATATAAGAAACACACATTGACGGTTCTGCATCGCCTTTAACCAAGGCTTTTGCCATATCTCTGCAAGTTGAATATCCGCAACCGCCACAATTCAATTCATCTTCAGGCGTGTGTTTGCCGATTTTTTGCAATGCTTTTTGAATTTGTGCAAAAGTTACATCGTCTTCGATTAAAGGTGTTTCCTTGTAATCTTTTTCAAAAACAGTTTGTGCTTTTTGTGGAATGTTATCTCTGTATTTTACTTTTGACATTATATCAGAAGATATCGTCAAACCAGCCTTTTTGCTTGAACTACAAGGTCCGTTTACACAGCCTGATTCACAAGAAAGTGCTTCAATAAATATTTTTTTGTTTATTGTTGATAAATCTAGTCCGTCAACGGCTCTATCAAAGGCTTGAAGTCCGCTTAGGCTGATTAAAGTTACGTCTTCGTTAACTCCAACTTGTTTAATAGTGTCGTTCATTCCGCCTTCAATTGGGTACAACGCACCCTCATAAGCCTCTTCTGGAACAAATTTGTCTGACTCTTTAACTTCTAACTCGTTTACATTGATAAATTCGTCGTTAATCCAAAAGTTTAATTCTTCAAATGTTAATGCTGCATCTAAGTATTCAGGGGTGTTATCGGCTTCGTTTTTCTTACCGATACAAGGTCCAATGAATACGACACTAATGTCATCTCCAAAAGTTTCTTTTAACATTTTTGCGTGCGTTAATGCTGGAGATGCTACATTTACAATGTTTTTTGCTAGTTCTGGTTTATATAATTTGATATAATCAACAATTACAGGGCAAGCACTTGAAATGTACAAGCCGTTTTCTCCATTATTTAAAATTTCCGCACATTTAATTGAAACCTCTTGAGCCCCTAAGGCTGTTTCACTTACGGCATAAAATCCAAGTTTTTTTAGGGTTGCAATCATTTTATCAGGAGTTAAATCATAAATCCCCGCCCAACTTGGGGCTAAAGATACGTAAACTTTTTTTTGTGCTTTTATTAAAGTTTTAACTTTATCGATATCGTTTCTAACTTTTTTTGCACCTGATGGACACACTGTAACGCAGTGTCCACAAGCAATACATTTTTCTTTTATTACAGATGCACTGCCATCTTGGATTTTAATGGCTTTGATATGGCACTCTCTTACGCATTTGTAACAGTCTAAACATTCATTTTTTAGAGTATAAACGGAATAGCAATTAGTCATCTATAAAAAATCTTTCATTATTTCTTCAATTTGTTGTGTTGTAACTCCTGAGTACTTTTTGTTGTCCACAAAAATGTGCGGACCATTAGCACAATCATTTTCGCAACGAGAACCTACAAGTTCAATTTTTGCGTCTAAATTATTTTCTTTAATATATTTTTCTATTAATTCTAAGTTATCTGCGTTTCCTCTTGCAAAGCAAGCACTGCCCATACAAACTTTTATTTCTGTTGTCATAATAAAACTGTATCTTTGCTATTTCTTGTGAATTGTAGAAAACTTCCGATTAAGTTTTCGTTCCAAACTTTTATATCTTTGTCTACGTGTAAAATTCTTGGAGTGAAGTTCCAAATATATTTTATTCCAGAATTTGCCAAAAAAGTAGCACTATCTTGAGCAAACTCTCCAGGAACTGTCAAAATTGCAATTTCCACGTTTAATCTTTTTACTAAGTCGGCTAATTTGCTAGTGTGAAAGACTTCTTTGTTATTGATTGTTGTACCAACTTTAATTGGGTTATTATCAAACATTGCAAGCACATTCAATCCGTAGTTTGCAAAACCGTCGTATTTTGCAAGTGCAGAACCTAAATTCCCTGCACCAATAATGAATGCACTTTTTGTTTTTTCAAAACCTAAAGTCTTTTCTATTGCGTTTTTTAATTCATAAACGTTATAGCCAACTCTACATTTTCCTGTATTATTTAAGTATTTGATATCTTTTCTAACTTGTGAATCATCAATATTTAACAAATCTGCAATTTGAGTGCTTGAAATATAAGCCTCTTTATCATCTTTATTAAAATCGTCTAAAATGTAATGATACAAAGTTAATCTATCGATTACTTTGTCAGGAATATTCATACCTTACCTCATAAAATTAAAATTATGGGGCATTCTAATAGAACACCCCATAATAAATTGGTTTATTAAACAACACCATTGAATGCATCTGTGTAAATTTGTTTGATTTCGCTCATCAACGGATATACAGGGTTTGCACCAGTACATTGGTCGTCGAATGCTAATTCAACTAATTCATCAAGATGTTCATCCCAATATTGTTTTGTGTAGCCATTTTTAGTGATGAATTCTTCGATAGAATTTGGTAAGTTGATTGCTTTCATTAATTTATCGATTGCTTTAATCAATAATTTAACTTTTTCATCATCGTTTTTACCGCCTAATTGTAATTCATCAGCAATTTGACCGTATTTCATCTTAGCACATGGATATTTGTATTGTGGGAAGATTGCTTGTTTTCTAGGAGCATCAGATGAGTTATATTTAATAATTTGTCTGATTAATAATGCGTTTGCAACACCGTGTGGTACGTGGTACATAGCACCTAGTTTGTGAGCCATTGAGTGGCACAATCCTAAGAATGAGTTAGCAAATGCCATACCAGCGATTGTTGCTGCATAGTGCATTTTTTCTCTTGCGATAGGATCGTTAGCACCTTCGTTGTAACTTCTTTCTAAGTATTTGAATACTAATTTTGTTGCTTCTAAAGCATTTGAATTAGTGAAGTTTGTAGCCATACAAGATACATATGCTTCTACTGCGTGAACTAATGCGTCAATACCAGATGCAGAAGTTAAGCCTTTTGGCATACCGTCAACGAAGTTAGGGTCGATGATTGCCATATTTGGAGTTAAAGCATAATCTGCGATTGCGTATTTAACGTGTGATTCGTCATCTGTAATGATAGCGAATGGAGTTACTTCTGAACCAGTACCTGAAGTTGTAGGGATTGCAACCATTGTTGCTTTTTTACCTAATTCTGGTAATTGGCAGATTCTCTTTCTGATATCCATAAATCTCATTGAGATATCTTCGAATATTGTATCTGGTTGTTCATACATTAACCACATAATTTTTGCTGCGTCCATTGGAGAACCACCACCTAATGAAATGATTACATCAGGTTCGAATGGTTTCAAGATAGACATTGCTTGGTTAATTGTTGATAATGTTGGGTCTGGTTTAACATCAAAGAATACTTGGTGTTCAATACCGATTTCGTCCAATACATTAGTGATTTTGTTAACTGCACCTGAATTGTATAAGAAACTATCTGTTACGATAAATGCACGTTTTTTACCTTGTAATTCTCTAAGTGCTAAGTCTACAGCACCTCTCTTGAAGTAGATTTTAGAAGGGGCTTTAAACCATAACATATTTTCTCTCCTTTCCGCTACAGTTTTGTAGTTTAATAAGTGTTCAACACCAACGTTACCTGAAACTGCGTTGCCACCCCAAGAACCGCAACCAAGTGTTAATGATGGTTCTAATTTGAAGTTGTATAAATCACCGATACCACCTTGAGATGATGGAGAGTTGATTAATACACGGCAAGTAGGCATTTTTTCAGCGTATTTGTTGATTCTTTCGCTCTTTCTTTCATCTGTGTACAATACTGATGTATGACCTGCACCACCTTTGCTTACTAATTCATAAGCCATTTCTGCTGCTTGTTCATAATCTTTTGCTTTGTATAATGAAAGGATTGGAGATAATTTTTCTCTTGAGAATGGGTCATTCCAATCTACTTCTGGTCTTTCAACTAAAAGAACTTTAGCATTTTCTGGAGTTTTGAATCCTGATAATTCAGCGATTTTGTGTGCTGATTGACCAACGATTGCCGGGTGAGCAGTTCCTCTAGCAGGATCGATGAATGGTAAGTCTACCATTTTCTTTTGTTCTGCTTTGTTTACAAGGTATGCACCACGGTAGATGAATTCTTTTTTAACTTCTTCGTAAACATCTTCAACAACTACTACTGATTGTTCTGATGCACAAATCATACCGTTATCGAATGTTTTTGACATAAGGATTGAAGAAACTGCCATTTTGATATCAGCTGTTTCATCAATTACTGCAGAAGTATTACCAGGACCTACACCTAATGCTGGGTTACCTGATGAATATGCTGCTTTAACCATTCCAGGACCACCTGTTGCTAAGATACAATCGATTTTAGGGTGTTTCATCAATGCACTTGATAATTCGATTGATGGAACGTCAATCCAACCGATGATATCTTTTGGAGCACCTGCTTTAACTGCTGCATCTAAAACTAATTTTGCTGCGGCAATTGTTGATTTTGTTGCTCTTGGGTGAGGTGAGAAGATGATTGCGTTTCTAGTTTTCAATGCAATTAATGATTTGAAGATTGCAGTTGAAGTTGGGTTTGTTGTTGGGATAATACCTGCTAACACACCTAAAGGTTCTGCAACGATTTTGATACCGTTTGCTTTATCTTCTTTGATAACACCACAAGTTTTTACGTTTTTGTGCTTGTTGTAAATGTATTCTGAAGCGAAGTGGTTTTTGATGATTTTATCTTCTAAAACACCCATTCCAGTTTCTTCAACAGCCATACGAGCAAGAGGAATACGTGCTTTATCTGCTGCAGTTGCTGCTGCTTTGAAGATTTTATCTACTTGTTCTTGTGAAAAGTGAGAGTATTCTTCTTGTGCTTTGTGTACTCTGTCGATTAATAATTCGAATGATTCTACGCTGTCTACTAAATTAGAAGAATTGTATGCTTTTTCTAATTTTTCAACATCTGTTTGTTTGTTAGAAGTCTTTTTTGTTGAAGCCTTCTTTGTTGTTGTTTTTGGCATTTGTTTGTATCTCCTTTTTTAATTGTGATTTATTTCCTTATTAACAGTATAAAAAATAATAAGTGTTTTGTCAACCCTTATTATTTTTTCTTTATTTACAACTCTTTACACTGTTATTTTTTTCACGATTAAATTTTTAATCGTGAAAACTTTCCCTATTTATCTTCAAATTTTATTCGTTTTGCAACGTATAAAAATGGTGTATCTAGCAGTGCAATAAGTAGTTTTATTGCATAAGTTGTTATTATTAATTGGAATAAAATATTTGTTGAGAACACTCCTGCGAATGCAATTAGTGTGAAAATGATTGTGTCTATAAATTGGCTAATCATTGTTGCTACGTTGTTTCTGACCCATAAAAATTTGTCAGACGGAAGCATTTTTTTTATCAACATATATAAATATACATCTAGCATATTTGAAATAAAGTATGCAAACATACTTCCAAAGCAAATTCTAGGAGTTATGCTGAAAAGTGTTTTCATCGCTTCGCCTGCAAAATCTGATGAATTTGAAATATAGTGCAAGTCAACTTGGGTTAAAACTGTAAAAGATAAAAGAACGAAAAATCCAATGTATACACTCTTTTGAGCATCTTCAATTCCGTATTTTTCGTTTAAAATATCTGTCGCCAAGAAAATTGAGCCGTAAGTTACGTTTCCAAGTGTAAGTGCCATATTGAAAATGTCTACGCACTTTAAAACTTCTATGTTTGCGATTACTGTTGCCATTGCAATCCAACAAAATACACCGATTTTGCCGAAAAATTTATATGCAAAAAGTACGCAACTAAAATTTATGATTAATGATACTAAAAACAAAATTTCGTTCATTATTTATTTTCCTCTAATATTTTTGAAACTATTTCAAAATCTTCTAATGTGTCGATGTCATTGTATTTTGACAAGTAAATTTGCGGTTTTTTGCCAATAAAATCATTAACTTCATACATTACATCTCTTTTAATTATATATATAGACCCTGTTTCAGTATACATTGGGTAGTGCAAATCTTCGTCTTGTCTACGAGGACGATTTCTATAGTCGAAAAGACATTCAAATTCTTTTGTTTTAGGGTTTTGACGCCATTTTGAATGAGTTGTTCCAAGGCTTTGAACAGCAAAAACGGAATCGCAATCGTTATTCAAAAATATTTCAAATGCTTCGTCTAATTGTTTTGCATCTCTTGTCGGAGTTGTTGGTTGAAGCAAAACAACGACATCTGGAACATAATTTTCTCGTTTTTTTAATTCGTCGCAAACTTGGATTAGAACTGGAATTGTTTTTGTTTCGTCCTGTGCAAGTTCTATTGGGCGGTCGACAACTTCACAGTTGCATTCTTCTGCGACTTTTTTTATTTGTTCATTTTCTGTTGAAAGTACAGTTCTTGTTACATATTTAGACTCTTGTCCCGCTTTAATTGAGTAATAAATTAGCGGGTGTCCTGCAAGTTCTTTTATGTTTTTCATTGGAATCCCTTTTGAACCGGCTCTTGCAGGGATTATTGCTAGTACTTCCATTGTTTCTCCTAAAAATTTTTCATTAATTCTACGAGTTTTTTGTGCATTTTTACGTTATGAACTCGAAGATATTCTACATTTTTTTCGATTGCTATTGTGTTTAATGCTGTTGTGAAGATGTCTTTTTCTTCATTTGTTGCATCTTGCATATCAAGTAAACTTTTTCTCGACAGACCAATCATCATTTCGCAACCAATTGATTTGAACTCGTCAATTCTTCTCAATAGTTCAAAATTTTGTTCTCTTGTTTTTCCAAAACCAATGCCAACATCAAGAATTACATTTTCTTTTTTTATTCCCGACTCTAATGCTTTTTTTAGTTTGACATTTTTTAAATTTAAGAAAATATCATCTATCAAATTTTCGTATTGAGGATTGTTTTGCATATTCTCCGGAGTTCCTTGAGAGTGTTGCAAAATAACCTTAACCACTGAATCAGCAACAACTTTTGCCATGTTTTCATCATAATCAAAGCCTGAAACGTCATTAATTATAGATGCCCCCAAATCTATTGTGCGTTTTGCAACTTCGCTAGAGCGAGTGTCTATGCTAATTGGTACAACGATATTGCGGTTACTTATATATTTTAAAATAGGTTCTATAACTGTAAGTTGGTCTTCTGCACTGACTGGAGTTGAGTAAGGTTTTGTACTTTCTGCACCAATATCAATAATGTCAGCACCGTCTTCAATCATTTCGTTTAAATGCGTAACTGCGTTATCAAAATCGTAGTACATTCCACCATCAGAAAATGAGTTTTTAGTCAAATTAAGAATGCCAACGATTTGTGGAGTTTTTTTCTCGTTTTCTTGTTCTAAAAAGTTTTCTAGTTCAAGAGCAAGTTTTTCCATTGAAAACGGTTGCATAAGAATTTTTTGTATAATTTTTTTTATTTGCGAATAACTTCCACCCAAAATGCAATCAGTTTGAGTTGTTTTTGCGGTTAAAACATCTCTATGTACTGCACAATCTGCACCTACGGTTAGTGCGGTTTGTTTTAGAATGTTCGCTTGAGGCAAAGTTAGTGCGAAAATTTTTATATTAATATATTTATATTTGTTTTGACCTTGTTTTATATAAGATTTGTCAAAGCCGATATTGTTTAGTTCTGAAATTATGTCGTCTTCGCTTACTTTTTTTATGTTGAATGTGATGTTGTTCATATTTTTATCTTAGCATAAAAAAATAGCGAACCTTTTCAAGTTCGCTATTTTTGTTATTAATTATAAATTTAATCTTCTTATTTAGTAATTGTAGAAGCAGTTGATGCTGCACCTGCAATGTTTGTACAGAATGCTGTGAAACTACCAAAGATGTCAGCGATTTTTTTTCCAACTTTTGAATTTGCTGCTTCTGCTAAAGGTTTCAATGCTTCATTTTCTTCTGCTGCTTTAGTTAGGTTAGAAGTTACTGCATCTGAATATGCTTCAGTATCAGTTTTCATGTTTTTTGTAAACTCATCGCTACCTTCTTTAATGTTGCTGAAAGTTTGCATTGCTTTTTGAGTTTTTTCAATTGCGTCCATTGTATCTACACCTCTGAAAGATACTCTTGCTGCTGAAACTGGACTTATCATCATAACAGTAAACCTCCTTAAGTCTTACCTAAAATTCATCATCACTAACGTTATATTCGCCATTAGAAGTTGAACCTTCACTTGAATTATAACCGCTACTACTACTATTGTCAATAGCATTGTCAACTAAATTATCAGAAGTTGTTGCTACTTGTTTTTTTACAAGACCGAAATCTTGCATTGCTGTACCTACTGCTGCACCACCAGCAATAATGTTAACTGCATATTTTTGAACTGTGTTACCCACAGATTTTGCTTTTGCTACTTTTGTTGCCAATTTTGTTGCAGATGCTGTAATTTTTGCCGCTTCTTCTGCAGTTTTTCCAGCAGCCTTTTCAGCCGCTTTTTCAGTTGCTTTTTCTACTGCTTTATCCGCATATTTACCTACAGCACCGCCAATCATGCTAGCCGCTTTGTCTAAACAGATTTTTGCTGCAGTAAACGCAATAACAACACCAATTACTTTTGTTGCTAGTTTACCTAACTTACCTAAAGTGCTATTCTGACCGCCAACTTGCTCAGACATTCGTCTAAATTCATCTTGTTTTGCCTTTAATGCTTCCAAATCAGGTGCATCTGCCCCTCTAAATGAAACATTCGATGCTTTAGACTGCGTATTAGTATTTGTTGTCAATAAATTTTGAGCCAAACTAATTGAATTAACTGTCATTGTTTCCACACAATATAATATATAAACT
>CAVFCO010000013.1:0-1876 GCA_963620955.1 Alistipes senegalensis
GTGGAATGTACCAACCCACATATATTTCACGGTTTCTTCGCCCAAAATGTTTCCCAAACGTTCTCTCATTTCTTTTGCGGCTTTGTTTGTAAATGTTACAGCCAAAATTTCACGAGGTTTAACGCCATTTTGAACTAAATATGCAATACGAGAAGTTAAAACCTTTGTTTTACCTGAACCAGCACCAGCAAGCACTAAAAGTGGTCCACGAGTAGTTTTAACGGCTTCAACTTGCCTTTCGTTAAGATTATCTAATATATTTTCCATATCCCCTATTCACAAAATTATTTTTATGTTAATATGATTATAATAAAAAACATAGAATTTTGCAAAAGGTAGGGAAAATGGCAGACAAAGACACAATTAGATTATTAGGCGAAGACAATGGAGAAAATTCACAAGGTTCAATCATGGTTCCTTTAGACGATTTAGATTCAGTTAGCGACTCACCTAATACAGTCGATGAATTGGCTATGGAATTAGCAACAATTCAACAATCTGCTAAAAGAATTGCGGTTATTGGCAGCAGAAACTTGGCAATTACCCACCAACAAATTATTGAAACGCTTGTTACAGCATTGGCTCAACAAGGTAACACAATTATCACATCAGGAGGTTCTTCTGGTACAAATGCCGCTACTATCCGTGGTGCAATGAAAGCAAATCCTGATAAATTAAAAGTTATTTTACCTCAAACTATTGGACAACAACCATCTGACGTTCAGGATCAATTGATTGGTGTTCCAAATATCGTAGAACACCCAGACAGAGCAATGATGACACTTGCTGACGCATCAAGAGTTTGCAACAGAGAAATTATTGACGATTGCAACCAATTAATCTGTTTCTTATCTCATACAAGTAAAACTTTACACGGTGCTATTGAATACGCAGAAGAAGGTCATAAAGTTATCACTGCTTTCTATCTTGACTAATAATGGACTGGATTAAAAAACTTACTGGCAAAAATCAGAATGATTATGAGCAGGCTGCAGCACATATCATAAACGATATTGACGTAAAATCTTTTGAAGAACTTGTTTCAAAAGACGATTTTTTGTTCGATTTTATTAAACAAAATGTTTCAAAACGTCTAATGAACGCTTGTAACAAAGACAATTTTAAGAATTTATTAGAATTTACAAAATTTTATTCACCATCTTATGATGAATTTATCGCAAAAACTTTGGCAAAATTCGGCGACGAAAGTACATGCCAAATAATGCTTGATAAATTAAAAAACGGCACAGACGAGGAAAAAGCCTATAGTGCAAAATATTTTTGCTTTAATCAAAGCGATTTAGCGATAGCAGATTTGAAAAAACTTGCATATTCAGAATTTGAACCGCTTGCTCTAAACTGTGCTTCTGCACTTTCTTCAATAAACGAACGTTCAAGCATTGACTCTGCACTTGAAAAACTTAATTCAAGCGATGATTTTGAAGTTTTATCTGCAGTAAAATTCATTTCTGCTTATGGAGAAAAAGACGCATTAAACAATATTTTTGAGGTGATGAAAAAATCTTCAATTTCAGAATACATCGCTTGCGAAATCGGTTATATGGTAAGTTTTCTTGATTTGTTGAATAGCGAATATCACGAAAACACACTACTTGCGATTAATAATATTCTTCAAGGACTTGGCGAACTTGTCCCTGTTTCAAATATTTTTTCATTCCAGTTGTATGAAGTTTTTGAAAAGTTAATTTTTTCAGAACCATCTCCAAAAAATGCGATAATATTATTAAATGCTAAAAACAAATTTAATTTGTTGACTGAAAATGATGAATATTTGTTTGACGAGGACAAAAATACAAAAGAAGAAGTAAACGAAATTAAAAAATTGCTAAACTCAAATATTAACGATGATTTAGAC
>CAVFCO010000013.1:1886-15599 GCA_963620955.1 Alistipes senegalensis
AAAACAGTGATTTTGTAATTTCTGCGATTGAATTAATTAAAAACCCAGAACTTCTAAAACCATTGTTGAATTCACAAAATCAAACAATAATTTTAAAAACTTTAGAAACGCTAAAATCTTTTAACAACCTAACTCAAGCGGACAAAGATTTGGCACTACAAAACATTTCAAACGAAGATATAAAATCAATAATACTGGCATTATAGAGGAATAGACATGGAATTTACAGAAAAGACTTTATCAACAAAAAGAGTTTATGACGGCAAAGTAGTATTCGTAGATTACGATGATATCGAAACTTCAGACGGACACAAAAGTTTCAGAGAAGTTATCAGACACCCAGGGGGAGTTGTTATCGTTGCAGAAAAAGACGAAAACACAATTTTACTTGTAAAACAATTCCGTTACCCACTAAAAGCAGTTTCTATCGAACTTCCTGCAGGTAAATTAGAATACGGTGAAAACCCAGATGATGCAGCAAAAAGAGAACTTGAAGAAGAAACAGGTTATGTTGCAAAAACTTGGAAATCTTTAGGCTATATCTTCACAACCCCAGGGATTTGCGATGAAAAATTATACTTGTATTACGCAAAAGATATGACTTTCACAAAACCTCACCCAGACGAGGGCGAAATTATTCAAGCATACGAATACAAACTTGACGACGTATTCAACATGATTAAAAATGGTGAAATAAACGACTCAAAAACATTATGTGCTTTACTTAGAGCATACAAAGTATAAAAAGGAATAAAATATGACAATAAAAATGGTTGCAACAGATATTGACGGAACTATCCTAAAACATAACGCAGTATTCAATCCTGCGGTTATTGATTGCATTCATAAATTGGACAAATCTGGTATAAAAGTTGTCCTAATCACAGGCAGAATGCACGCATCTGCAAAGAAAATTGCAAACGAACTTGGACTTGAAACTCCAATCGTTTCATATCAAGGGGCAATGGTAAAAGACAATTCTCCACAAGAAAATGTGCTTTATGAAAGATTTATACCTGTTGATACTGCAAAAAAAATCTTTGATTGGGCAAAAGAAAGAAATCTTCACATCAACTTATATTTAAACGATGAAGTATATGTTGAAAAAGATGATGAAGCAATCCAAAAATATGCAAATCATCAACATATTCCGTACAACATAAAACCATTTAATGAATTAAAATTAGACAAAATAAATAAAATTTTATTAATCGATTACAACGATGCTGAAAAAATTACACGAGTTACAAAAGAACTTCAAGAGGATTTCCCTGATTTGTTTATCGTAAAATCAACAAACTTTTTCTGTGAAGTTTGCCACAAAGAAGCAACAAAGGGCGACGGCTTAAGATGTGTTCAAAAATATTTTGGCATTTCAAAAGAAGAAACTCTGACAATCGGCGACCATAACAACGACATCGACTTGTTAAACGCAGGTGGAACAAAGGTTGCAATGGGTAATGCAACAGACGAATTGAAAAAAGTTGCAGATTATGTAACAGATACAATAGACAATGACGGCTTTGTAAAAGCAATTGAAAAATTTGTAGAAGTAGGTGCAAATGTATAGAATTGGCTTAGGATACGATATCCACAGACTTGATTACGACAGAGATTTGATAATCGGTGGAATAAAAATTCCTCACGAAAAAGGACTCGTTGGACATTCAGACGCAGATGTTTTAATTCACGCAATAATCGACGGAATGTTTGGTGCGTTGGCTTTGGGCGATATCGGAACTCATTTTCCTGACACAGACGAGGCTTACAAAAATATTTCAAGCGTAATTCTATTGAAACACGCAAACAAATTAATCCAAGACGAGGGTTACGTAATCAATAACATTGATTGCAACATCATTGCACAAGAACCAAAAATGAAACCTCATATTCCGAAAATGAGAGAAGAACTTGCAAAAATTCTTATGCTTGATGTAAACTTGATTTCGATTAAAGCAAAAACGAATGAAAAAATGGACGCAGTTGGAGAAAAACTTGCAATTGAAGCAAACGCAGTCGTTATGATAAGAAAGGACAACTAATGAAATTTTTACACGCAATGATTAGAGTAAAAGATGTTGAAAAATCTTTAGAATTCTATGAAAAATTATTAAATATGTCTATCGCAAAAAAGAAAAGATTGGACGATTGTGAACTAATCTACCTTGAAGACGAAGAACACACAGCACAAATTGAATTAACAGTTAACGATGAAATTCCAGAAACTGGCTACATCAATGGCAATGCTTTTGGACACTTCGCATTTTCTGTAGATTCAATGGACAAATTCACAGAAAAATTACACTCTCTAGGTTACAAATATCTTTATGAACCTTATACAGTGTTCTCTGGCACAACAAAAATTGCGTTTGTGCTAGACCCAGACGGAAACGAAATCGAATTAATTGAGCAAGTTAATGAATAATCAAATTAAAACATACATTGAAAATTCAATCGAAATCCGCAAAAATATTCTTGCGGACGAAAAAATGATGGAACAAATCAAAGAAATAAGCAAAACAATTATTTCTGCCCTAAAGAATGAAAACAAAATTCTTTTTGTTGGTAATGGCGGTTCTGCAAGCGATTGCGACCACTTAGCAACAGAATTCGTATCAAAATTCTACAAAGACAGACACGCATTTAATGCAATTTCTTTGACATCAAACAATGCTCTAATTACAGCATTATCAAACGATTTCAGTTACGAAAAAGCCTTCTCAAGACAAATTGAAGCCATTGGTAAAAAAGGCGATATCTTAATTGCACTTTCAACCTCTGGAAATTCTAAAAACGTAATCAATGCAATCAATATCGCAAACGAAATGGGGCTTGTTACAATAGGTCTTACAGGTCTACAAAAATGCGATATGGACGGAATTTGTTCAACATTAATAAAAATTCCATCAGAGGAAACTCCTAATATTCAAGAAGCGACAATGATGCTCGGACATTTGATTTGTAAAATCGTTGAAGATGAATTATTGAAATAACAAATGTTAACATAATATAACATGGCTAAAACTCTTGTTATACAAAGGTTTTAGCCATGTTTTTTAGGATTTATTCATTATTTTTGTTAACATATCTTCACATTTCACCCCATGCCCGCAATTTCTCGTAAAAAAAATACTTTATATAAGTACGAGAGGTAATTAAAAACACAGAGGAGATTTTAAAATGTTTGGACAAGTTAATGGTATTGGCTCAGTAGATTCTATAAATTTTGGTGATGATCAACGTAAAAAAATGCAAGAACAACAACCACAAGTTGCATTTATTAATACAATTTTTGAAGGCTACGGTAACTCTTCAGGTACTGAAGCATCATTCAACGCTTAATTGGTAAAATAATTAATAATTAAAAAGACTTCATCTTTTTGATGAAGTCTTTTTGTGTTTTTATATAAGTTTTTAATCTTAGCCAACCAAGATACCAGCGATACATGCTGACATAAAACATGTAAACACACCGCAAATCAAGGCTTTCATACCAAGTCTTGCAAGATTTTTTCTTTGGTTAGGAGCAAGTCCGCCGATTGCACCGATTTGAGTTGCGATAGAACCGAAGTTACCGAATGAACAAATTGCAAATGATGCGATTACGAATGCTTTATTTGAAATTACATTTTGAATAGCAATCAAGTCTGTGTAACCATAAACTTCGTTTGAAACGATTTTCAAACCGATAACACCACCGACATTGAAGATGTCTTGAACCGGAGTACCCATAATCAAAGCAAAGATTGCAAAGAATTTACCTAAAATCATTTTTAATGATAATGCTTGTAAATCAAAACCTAAAACAGGTCCAGTTAAGTGGAATAAGTTATAAATGCAACCACCGAATGTTGCTAAGATAAAATCGATAAATGCAATCAACGCAACGATTGCAAGTAACATAGCAACAACGTTCAATGAAACCATCATACCTTCAGAAGCACCTGAAGCAATAGCGTCAAAAACGTTAGCGTGAGTTTTTCTTCTGCTTAATTTAATATTTTCCATAGTTTCAGGAGTTGCAGTTTCAGGGTAAACAATTTTTGTCATAACCAAAGCCCCTGGAATTGCCATAATACCTGATGCTAATACATATTGAATTGGAATACCCATCATTGCGTAAATTGGCATCATAGCACCTGATGTACAAGCCATTGAACCTGCCATTGAAGAAAGCAATTCTGAGCGAGTCAATTTTGCTAAATAAGGTTTAATCATAATTTGAGCAGTTACTTGACCAACGAAACAACTTGCAACGTTTGATAATGCTTCTGCACCACTAACACGCATTAATTTGTTCATCGCTTTACCTAATAAAGTAACAACTTGTTGCATAATGCCGTAGTAGTAAAGAATATTTACCATCATCATCATAAAGATTGTTGCACTGATTAATTGAAGTGCGAAAATCATAGTTCCGTTACCGAAAATAGCAAGTTTTTCACTGCTGATTAACGGACCAAATGTGAATTCACCACCGATATTTGCGAAATATAATAATTTTTCAATACATTTACCAATCCACAAGAATATTGCTTGACCAACAGGTACTTTAAAAATAAATATACCTAATAAAATTTGAAGTGCCAAACCAACACCAACGGTTTTGTAATTGATTGCTTTTTTGTTGTTTGACAAAGCAAAAGCCATTGCTAACAAAAGAACAATCCCAATAATTCCTGTAAATCTTTCCATTAAAAAACTCCTTATCTAGTATAATTATTATTGTACTAAAAATGCAGAAAAAATGTGTAAATAAAATCGAAAGTTTTAAGATACCGCAACGAATGTTTACAAATGGAAAAATTTTCTAAAATGAATATAATAACTATTATGGTAAGTTTCAAAAAATTAATTGCGAATTTTATAATAATATCTTATATATTCAGTTCAGGCACAGCATTTGCAGACACATTACAAGGACACGCAGAAAAAATAGATGCCAAACAACAAGAACAATCTGAACTTTTTACAGGACAAGTAGAAGTTTTAGATGAAAAAGATGTCATAAAAATGACTGTATCGCAAGTTATTGACGGCAATTTTTCAATTGAGGGCGACGAATTCTTCGCAGAGGTTGTAAGTGATGTTTCAGGCGATACTGGTGTAATTTTACCAAAAGGAACTATTGCACACGGCATTATTAAAGAACAATCTGAAGCAAAAAGATTGGGTAGAAACGGCTATATTTCCCTTGATTTTGACTATTTGGTAACTCCAGACGGTAGAGAAATTCCTATTGAGGGAAAAATGTCAACAAGAATGCACCCTGTTGTTGAAGCAGGTAAAATCGTTGCAACAGACGTGGGCTACACTGCTGCAGGTGGTGTTGTTGGCGGATTTATGGCATTGAATATGTTTGGTATTGAAGCCGCTATTGCATCTCAAGGTTACACCGTACTAGGCGGTGCTGCAGTTGGCGGAACTATCGGACTTGGAATGTCTTTATGGAGAAAAGGTAAAGACGTTTTAATCGCTCCTGGGGACGAAATTAGAGTAAAAATCAATACAAAAGTGCCACTTCCTGTATACAAAGACACTGCACTTAAACAACACGAAGTATTTTACCCAGGGTTAACAATAAAAATTTCAAATGTAGTTCACGAAAAAGACCCGTTTGGAGAAGCAAATACAATAACTTTAACTTTATCTATAACAAATATGACAAAGTTAACTCTTTCTGGCATGGATTTGGCCTTAGTTAATGACTACAACGGAGTTTTTCACCCATCAATCTTTGGTGATACAAATCTTATGTTTAAACAAATTAAACCTGGAGAAAGAGTTGCAGGCAGAGTTTCTTTCACTGTTGATAACATCAACAGAAGTTTTTGGTTAACTTTCTGCGATAGACGTACAAAGAAAACCTTGTCTAAAATCTCTGTTGACAACGCATACAAAAATGTTCCAGATAAAGTCAAAAAGAAAAACGACAGACTAAGAAGAAAACCAAATTACTACAAGGAAAAAGATCCTTTTGAAGTGTAATTTTTAGGTTAAACTACTATGCTTGTTTCTTTTTGTTGTTTAATCTATCAGCATCAGCCATTGTTTGAACAGGAGTGTTAATACTTGTTGCATCTGCTTGGCAGATTAAGTCTGGAGAAACAGTTACACCATTTGATGGGTCATTAGTATTTGTTGTTACATTGTTTTGAGCCAATGTTGGAGCACCTGAAGTATTTCCTGATTGGTAATTTTGTGCAATTTCAGGAGCAACTTGAGGTTGCGGTGCATCTGGTGCAAAGAATCTGTTGTAAACACTTTGAACTTTATTTACTGTGCAATAGAAAGCATCTTCTTTTGCTGCGTGTGAGTTAGCCCCAATTGCTTTATCTCTTGCGGAACTACCTGCAGTTAACATTCCAGCAGCATCGAATAATCCATTTGTTACATCGCCATTAGAGAAGTCTTCGTACGCAGCAGAAGCAGAAGATAATCCTGCAAATACAGAGTTTCCAAGTTCTGCGGCTTTGTTAATTTTACCTGATGTAAAGTCGCCAACAGCACCTGAACCGTATGATGCAGCAGAGAATGCATCTGCAAAGCCTTGTGCGTATTCACCTTTCATAAAGTGTTTAGTTGCATTAATACCGTCTTTTACAGAACTTGAAATATCATAAACTTTTTGAGCAACATCTTTGCTACCTAAACCAGCAGTTTTACTAAATGCTGAAGCAGTTGCTACAGTTGAAACTGCAGATGTAATAGCACCTGTAACATCACCTTTAGCGATGTTTGTACCAGTTAATACTGCGTTACCTGCAACTTTCAAGCCTTTACCTGTTACAGATAAACCTTTACCGATTGCTTGAGTACCGTTACCTGCAGTAACTAAAGTTCCACCGATACCAGTGATTGTACCACCAGTTGCAGTTGTTACACCGCCACCTGCAGTTGTTGTACCACCTGCACCAACGATTGGAACACCAATTCCGAATAATGCACATAATGGAACACCTAAAGTTGTAACACCTGCACCGATTGATGTAACTGCGATACCTGTTGCAGTTGTACCGGCACCGGCAGTTGCTGTCAATGTACCTGCTGTAGTTAATGCAACACCAGTTGCTTGTAATACAGAACCTGAAACATCAAGAGCGTTACCAACTTGAATACCGTCTTTTGCATAACCTTCAATTGTTTCAATTGTTGATTTTGAAGCTTCGCCTTCTGCTTGAACTTGTTGTGCAGCGACTTGTTGAGCATCTGCTTCTGCTTGTTCACTTGTTGCTTGTGCTTGTGCTTGAGATTGTTGACCTTGTGCTTGTGCTTCTAATGAACTCATTTGTTGTTCATTTGCAGTCATTTCATCTACATTTGAATCAAATTTAGCACTGTTTGGAGAAGATGCAGCGGCTTGAGTTGGATCTTCCGGATTTTTTCGTGCTTGTTCTTCTGCTTCTGTTGCAGTTGATAAAGAATAAGCACTTCTTGTACCAGAACCAGTACCGTCAAATCTTGCATCAACATCTGCTTGAACTCCGCCTAATAATGCTTCGTTTTCTGCTGACAATTGAGCATTTCTTTGTGCTAATTCAGATATTTGTGATTTAGTCCCTTCAAGATTTGAAACTGTTGTTGCAGTTCTTGATTGACTTTCGCCTTGTTTTGCTTGTAAGTTCGCTTGAGATTGTTGCATTTGTTGAGTGTTAGATTTTGATTTAGCACTAACACTTGATGCAGAATTACCTTGTTCACCCATTGATGATTCTGTTGGTGAACCGTTTTCTTGTGATTTAGAACTATCGGTTTGGCTATCTGCTTCAGATTTTTTTGCTTTTGCATTGTCGGCTTTACCATTAGCATCTTCAATTTCGCCATTGGCTTTTTTTACTTGACCTTGTGCATCAGAAATTTTTCTTTGTGCGTCCCAAATATTACCTTCATCAGCATCGCTTAAGACACAGCAACCCAAAATTGTTGCATCATCTATTAATTGTTTTGCATTGATGTTTTGTGGTATTTGTAGTCCCATACACATATTTCCTTTATCTCAATCAATTACATGGTACATGTCGACATTTCAGGAAAAAACTTTAGGATTTTTTGTCATATTGTTAACATTTGTTAACATGTTACAATCCACTATTTAAAGAGTTCTCGAGTTTTTTCTCTTATCTCTTTATCAATTGCAAAAATTTCATCAATGCTTGGATTTTTTACAACGGCATGTTGTCTATAAATTTTTTCAACAGTTGTATAAATGTCATAAAGTGCAATTTTTCCATCTAAAAATGCATAAACTGCTTCTTCGTTTGCGGCATTCATACAAGTTGTAGCACTTCCGCCTGTCCTACCTGCTTCATAAGCCAATTTTGGACAAGGAAATTTTTCAAAATCAGGTTGCATAAATTCAAATTTTTGAGCATCTGCAAAACTAAAACTTCTTGATTTTATTCCCTCAGGTCTTTCAGGATAACAAATTGCGTACTGAATAGGTAAATGCATGCTTGGAACACCGATTTGAGCCAAAATACTGCCGTCTTTAAATTCAACCGCAGAATGCACATAACTTTGAGGGTGAATAACAACATTAATATTGTCATAATCCATATCAAACAAGTGATGTGCTTCAATAACTTCTAAACCTTTGTTCATCAAGGTTGCACTGTCAACGGTAATTTTTCTACCCATGTTCCAACGTGGGTGAGCAAGTGCCTGTTCAACAGTTGCTTGTTTAATTTCTTCAATAGTTTTGTGTAAGAATGGACCTCCTGATGCAGTGATAATCAATCTATCAACTTTATCTAAATTTCCATTAATACATTGGAAAATTGCAGAATGTTCACTGTCTACAGGAAGAATTTTCACATTCGCTTCTTTTGCTCTTTTCATGACAATATCGCCTGCCATAACAAGAGTTTCTTTATTTGCTAAAGCAATATCAATTCCGTTTTCAATCGCTGACAATGTAGGTTTCAAACCAATTTTTCCAGAAACAGCAACGACAATAATATCATTTTCTTTGTTTGAGCAAATTTCTTGTAACCCCTCATCGCCATACAAAGTTTTTGCACCAAGCGGTTTTAAATCTTCATTTGGTTTACCCAAACAAACATATTTTGGTTTAAATTTTTCAATTTGTTTGTTCAAAAGTGCAACATTTGAACCACCTGCAAGTGCAATAATTTCAAATTTGTCTTGAAGTTTTTCGATAACTTCTAACGATTGAGTTCCGATAGAACCAGTTGAACCGATAATACTAATTTTCTTTTTCATGATGAAATTATTATATATCAAAAAGATTTACAAAATACAATATTTATGTATAATTAGGTTACTATGAAAAAAATAATAACAAATTTACTTATAATTCTTGCAATCGGTATAATTGCAGTTGGTTGCGGTAAAAAACAACAACCTATGGATTTGTACGATAGCATTCAACAACGAGGAAAAATCGTTGTAGGTATTCAAGAAAACGTTATTCCGTTCAGTTACAAAAACTCTGACGGTCAATATCAAGGATTTGAAGTTGATATCGCAAAACAAATTGCAAAAGCATTATTAAGAAATGAAAATGCGGTTGAATTTATTCCTGTAGAAACATCAAATAGAATTTCAATTCTTAATTCAGGCAGAGCCGATATGATTATCGCAACAATGACAATCACTAACGGAAGAAAAAATATTTTAGATTTCACTGATCCATACTATTTTGCAGGTCAAACAGTAATGGTTCACAGAAATACAAGCATAAAATCAATTTCAGACTTAAACGGAAAAAGAGTTGGTGTTTCATTTGGTTCAACTGCACTTGACGGAATTAAATCAGTTGCCCCAGGGGCTATAATTAACGGATACAAAAACGAAAAAGCCGCAATTGCTGCACTTAAAGCAAATGAAATAGATGCTTATGCAGATGACGACACAGTTTTACTTGGTTACACAATGAACGATGTTTCAGTAAAAATGCTTCAACAAAGATACACTCAAGAGCCTTATGGTATCGCATTTAGAAAAGGGGCTGAAAGTAAAAGAGTTTTAGAAACAGCAAACAACGTTATAAATATAATGAAAAATAACGGAACGATGAACCAACTTAAAGCAAAATGGATAAAATATTAAATTAATAAATAAAAAGACGAGGAAATAAAAACCTCGTTTTTTTGTGCGTTAACAGAGGTTAATAGAGTATTGTTTTAAAACTTTGTTTAAAATACAATTAAATATATAACATGAGGATTATTTATGATTATTGAAACAAAAAATCTTGTAAAAATATATGGGGACAGAAGTGTTGTAAACGACGTATCTTTTGAAGTTAAAAAAGGCGAAGTTGTATGTTTGCTAGGTCCAAACGGTGCTGGTAAAACAACTACATTCTACATGGTTGTTGGACTTGTAAAACCAAACAAAGGTCAAGTTTTATTAAACGGCGAAGATATCTCTGAATGGACAATGAACTTACGTTCAAAAGCAGGTATCGGCTACCTTCCACAAGAAGCATCAATTTTTAGAAAACTTACTGTTGAAGAAAACGTTAAACTTGTTTTAGAAATGAATGACAAGTTAACAGTAGACGAAAAGAAAAAAAAATTAGAAGAATTACTTGATGAATTCGGTGTAACAAGATTACGTAACGCACCTGCAATCGCTCTTTCGGGTGGTGAAAGAAGAAGGGTAGAACTTGCAAGAGCCTTAGCCGCAAGTCCAGATTTTATCTTGCTTGACGAACCGTTTGCCGGTATCGACCCTATTGCAATCGGCGAAATTAAGGACAATATTAGAAAAATTTCAGAAGACAAAGGTTTAGGTGTTCTAATCACAGACCACAACCCAAAAGCAACCCTATCAATCACTGATAGAGCATACGTAATTTTTGACGGTAAAATTAAAATTCAAGGTAACAGTAAAGACGTTGCCGTAGACCCAGTGGCAAAAGAATTCTATCTTGGAAAGGATTTCAAACTATAATGAAATTAGAATTTAAGCCAACGATTTACGATAAATATATTTTCCAGCAAGTTGCTTACGCAACAATTGGTGCAATTCTTTTATTCACAATCGTTTGGATTGCCCCTGAAATGCTTTTAAATACTATCAAAGAAACTCTTGCTGGCGACCACACAATAAAAGAAGCAATTTTGATATTGGTTTGCGAATTACCAAAAATTTTAGGTAAAGCATTCCCCGTTGGCTTGCTTTTAGGAACTTTGTTTACTTTTGATAAGTTGAGCAAAGACAGTGAATTAACTATTTTCAGAGCAATCGGTATGCCATTTAGCAGAATTATTGCACCTGTAATTGTTTTAAGCCTTATCGTAACAGCGATGTGCTTTGTAACTTGCGACAAATTAACTCCGTACGCAGAACTAAAAAAGAAAGAAATCTACAGAGATACTGGTAGTAATATTCAATATATGTACACTCAAAAGAACGAAAACAACCAACCTACAATGGCTGTAGTCGTTTCAAATTATAAAAACGCAAGACTTAAAAATGTTATCGTAATGGACTTTTCAAAAAAGATTTATGACGACGTTCACGGTTTGACAAATATTTATGTTGCTCAAAGAGGTCTTGCTTTTGAAAATCGTTGGGAATTATACGACGTAACAGAATACAATATTTCTAGCGATGGGGTATTCATTAGCATTGACAAAAAAGACAAAATAAAAATATTAGAAAACGAAACTGCCTCTGATTTGAAAATGTTGATTACATATTCTGTAAAAAAAGAACGTGAAATCACAAATGTAAACCTTTGGAAATATATTAAATTGTTAAAAAGAGAAAATCTTGACGAAGAATATAATTACATGCTAAACAAATACTTTCAAAGATTTTTCCACCCATTTGTATGTGTATTGCTTGCGATAATGGGTTGCTTGCTAGGTTTTAGCAAACCAAGAGAACAACGTTTGATTGGTTTTACAATCGCTATTGGGGCAATTTTCGTTTACTACATCACATTGCCATTCTTTGATTTGTTAGCAGAAAAAGGGATTTTGCACCCATTTATAACCGCAATAACTCCACCATTAGCATTTTTAGGGGCAATTTTTGCATTTTATAAGAGTAAGGATTTATAGTATGAAAAAAATTATCACACTACTTTTCGCTTTAATGTTCACAAACTGTGCTTTTGCAAGTTCAATTGACGTAACAGAAGACAATGGAATTTACCACATTGTATTGAGCGGAAATTCTATGAAAAAAAGAATTGAATTTGTTTCAACCGCTGGATTGAAAACAAACAAAGAAATGCACGATGAAACAAACGCAACATTAACAATAAATGCAGGATTTTTTGACCCTAAAAATCAAAAAACAATCTCTTATGTTAGAAACAAAGGCGAAGTAATCGAAGACCCATTAACAAACGAGGCTTTGATTACAAACCCACTTTTAAGACAACATTTGAAAAAAATTCTTAACCGTTCTGAATTTAGAATTACAGAATGCGACAGAAAATTGAAATATTCTATCGTTCCTCACACAACACCAGTAGAATTCGGCTGTAACATTGTAGCATCAGCACAAGGAGGTCCACAATTGTTGCCTGAATTAAGATTGGAAGAAGAATTTTTTATTCTAAAAGATGATGACGGAAACATTGTTCGCCAATCAGCATCAGTTCTTGATAAAACTGCAAGAACGATTATTGGTTTAAAAGACGATGAAGTTCATATCTTAATCATCACAAACCAAAATCCTAAAACAATTTTTGAAGCACAAGACTTGTGCAAAAGTTTCGGTTTGCACTACGCAATGGCTTTTGACGGCGGTAGTTCAACTTCACTTGACTACAAAAAAATCCACGTAACCTCAATCCAAAGATTCAATGAGGACACAGGACGTAGATTGAAATCATTTATGATTGTGAAGTAATTCTTGCTGAATAAAATCATCTTTGCGGTATCTTTATAACACTAAAAGATGCCGGAATAAATCCGGCATGACGAATTTGAGAGGTCGTTGCTATCGTCATACCGCATGAACGAAGTGAATTGCGGTATCCTTTATCATGCTTTTAGATTCTGCATAAGTGAAACGCATTGCGGTATCTTTAATATATGAAAAGATGCCGTAACAAGTACGGCATGACGAATATATAAATTTATCTCAAAGGGTTATCAATACCATAGCCAAACAAAGCAAAATCATACTTTGTAGGGTCATTTGGGTCAAATTGTTTTAAGTTTTCGGTCAATTCCTTAACCGCTTTCATATCGTTTGAGTTTCGATTAAGTAATTTCAACTCTCTTGAAATCCTTGCAACGTGTGTATCAAGAGGAATGAGCAATTCTGACTTAGGAATAAAATCCCAAATACCCAAATCGACTTGTGATTTTCGAACAACCCAACGCAAAAACATATTCAAACGTTTCATCGCACCGCCTTTTTTAGGGTTTGGAACAAGATGACAATACCCTTGAGAAAGTTCAGCACCGCAATAAAAATAATCGCAAACCCCTTGCAACATCTGAGTTATATCGTTATTATAATTTTTCAAAAACAAATCTTTTAACGAACTTTTATTTTTATATAATTCACTAATTTTTTTGAACAAACAAATCACATCGCAATCTTTTGAAAACCTGTAACTAAAGTCCGAAAGGACTTTTGGGTCAAAATCCATTACAAAATCATAAGGTCTATTATCAAAAGAATTGAATAATTCGTTTAATTTTTCAATAAAAACTTTTCTGTTTCCATACGCAAAACAAGAAGCGACAAATCCTGCAATCTCGCAATCTGCAGTAT
>CAVFCO010000014.1:0-3410 GCA_963620955.1 Alistipes senegalensis
GTGTGGATTTGCAAGAACAATTTTTTCAAATCTACCCGCTTGAGGTAAAACGTCATAAATTACTGGGTGTCCAGCAAGTTGTGCCATTTCAATAAACAATTGAACTTGTTCTTTTACATTGAAATGAAGATTTTCTTCAATGTTTTTATCGTTCAATTTATCGCTAACAGCACTGCCTGTAGGCAAATATGCACAGCCAAAATTTCTTCCTTGGAATGGGATTAGATAAATTGTTGTATCAAAAATGTTACGTTTTAAATCACCTGTTGGCAAAATTAAAATTTGTTTAACCCAGTCGAAAAATTTTCCTGGAGTTTCAGAATAGTTGCCGTTTCCAAGTGCTGCAAGGTTGATTAATTTAATATCGTGTCCTTCTTTTTTTAACCAATCGCCATTTTTAACATGGTTTCTTGCAAGAGGGCTAACTTCGTTGTTTTGAAAATCAAATTTGCCGTCTTTGAATACTCCGTTGTTTTCCCATTTGATTTCTAATGCACAAAGAGTTTCTGCGGCAGAAAGTTCTTCTAAAACCTTTAAGTGAGGGTAGTTTAAGTATCCGTATTTGCGAACAATATTACGCAATTGTTCTTTACGTTCGTCTTTTAGTTCGTCGTAATGTGTGTATTCCTTAAGTTTTGCGTATATTTCGTTTAACTTTTCGGCTTTGTTTTTAACTTCAGTTTTCTTTAAAAAATTTAGCATAATTATACCCTCTGACTTAATTTTAGCATGCTTTTAATTTTTTGAGATTTTTGTTATAAGTTTTCGTAACAATAGTTTATTATATTTATGTTTATTGTATTATTTTATTGTAAGTGTTTATTTGAAAGGAAGGATTATAAATGAAACCATTAAACGAATACATTGAACACACATTGTTAAAACAAGATGCTACAAAAGAACAATTTTTACAATTATTCAAAGAAGCAAAAGAACACAAATTCTTAGGTGTTTGCGTTAACCCTGCTTATGTTAAATTAGCAAAAGAAAACTTAGAAGGTTCTGGTGTAAAAATCGTTACTGTTGTAGGTTTCCCTTTAGGTGCAAGTGATTCAAACGTTACAGCATTTGAAGCAAAAACTGCAATTGAACAAGGTGCTGATGAAATTGATATGGTTATGAATGTTTCAGCAATGAAAAATAAAGATTATGATTACATCGTAAACGACGTTAAAACTGTAAAAGCAGCATGCGGTTCTCACAACTTGAAAGTTATTTTAGAAACTGATTTGTTAACAAAAGAAGAAATCGCAAAAGCATGTGAATTATGCGTTGAAGCAAAAGCAGACCTTGTAAAAACTTCTACAGGTTTTGTTAAAGGTGGTGTTGGTGCTAAACCTGAAGACGTTAAAATTATGCACGATATCGTTGCTCCACACGGTATGGAAGTTAAAGCATCAGGCGGTGTTCGTTCTAAAGAAGATGCTATGGCTGTTATTGAAGCAGGTGCAACTCGTATCGGTACAAGTTCAGGTATCAAAATTGTTTCTTAGTTTTTAACAATTTTATTAATAAATTTCTTAATAATCCTATCATTAATTTGATAGGATTATTATTTTTATTATATGATATTTATGTAATCCACTATTTATAAGGTATTAGCCATGGGTGATGAAGACAAGCAGTTTGATGCCACCCCCCAAAAACTTCAAAGAGCAAGAAAAGAGGGGCAGGTTGTAAAATCAAAAGACTTCTCAACAGCGATTTCACTGTTGGTACTTTTCACTGCGATTAATGCTCTTGCACCTTTTATTTGGCATCAAATTACGCAATTGTACGTTCTTCTGTATGAGCAGATTCCGAATGCTCACGTAGATTCGATAGGTATGCCGTACATTTTTACAGTTACAGTAATTCCAACAGTTTTAATTATTGGACCAATCCTATTTTTGGCTTGGGCTGTTGCAATTCTTGCCGACTTTTTGCAAGTTGGACCTTTGGTTGCGACTGCACCCTTAATGCCGAAGTTGGATAAATTGAACCCAACGAAATATTTCAAAAATATTATGTCAATTAAAACTCTTTTTGAGTTATTTAAAAATATTTTAAAGGTTACAATCTTAGGTTTTATCGGTTGGTCAGTGTATTCTGCTCACTTGAAAGACATTTTACAATTGGCTGCAATTGATAATAACTTTGCGGTTTTGTTTGAATTCGGTAAATTAATTGTAGAATTTATTTTTAAAGCCTGCTTGGCCTTTTTGGTTATTTCAGCCGCCGATTATGGTATGACAAAATGGAAGTTCTTAAAAGACCAAAAAATGTCATTTAAGGAAATCAAAGATGAATATAAAAACACAGAGGGCGACCCGAATGTTAAAGCAGCATTACGTCAAAGACGTATGCAAATGCTTCAAAAAGGTATGATGGACGCAGTTCCTGAGGCAGATTTTGTTGTAAGAAATCCGATTCACGTTGCTTGTGCGTTAAAATATGACCAAGCCGAAATGGAATGTCCGGTGCTTACGGCAAAGGGTTCAGAGATGTTGGCAAGAAAAATTATCAAGATTGCAGAGGAAAATAATGTTCCTGTAATCGACAACGCTCCCGTTGCTAGGGCATTATATCGTATTGTAGACGTCAATCAGTACATTCCGCCTGAATTATACAAGGCTATTGCAGAAATTTTACTTTTTGTGTATAATTTGAAAAAGAAACCAAGATAGTAATATTTATTTTGTTTTGAAAACCGGTTAAAAGAAACGAATGCAAAGTAATACAAAGTTAAATGAATACATTGAAATAGTTCAAAAAGTTGCTAAAATTGAGCAACGTCGTATTCCGTCGCACATGGTTGAATACGAAGAACTTGTTAGTATTGGTATCATTGCTGTTCAATCAATGATTAAAGGCAAAACTGATGAAGAATTAGAACATTATAATTCTGCTTACATTGGTACTGCTGTTCGTTGGGCTATCAGAAATGAATTAAGAAATCGTTACAAATGGTATTCATTAAAACATAAAAAAGAAGATGACGGCGAAGGCTCACCTGAAGTTGATGAAGACGGTATTGAAGTTACTCCATCAAAGGTTAGAGAAGCCGTTTATGAAACTATCCTTTCTATTGATAGTTTAGCAATGGCAAATTCTGATAATGATTCACCTTTTGATTTCGTAAAAGATACAAAAGCCATGCCTGATGAAGCGGCTGAAATCACTGAAATGGGTAGAATGATTAAAGAAGCGATTGCAACTTTACCTCAAAAAGACAGAACAATCGTTGAGTATCGTTTTTACAGAAACATGCAAGTAAAAGAAATCGCAAGGCAAGTAGGTTTGTCATCATCTCGTATTACTCGTATTGTTCAAGCATCTTTGAATGCCGTTAGAGAATATTTAGAAGCACATGACCAACATGACTTCTAATTTATAGAATATCTCCTGTAAAAAATTCTTTATCGTTAATA
>CAVFCO010000015.1:0-3898 GCA_963620955.1 Alistipes senegalensis
CCGCAATGCGTTCACTAACGTTCACTTATGCGGTATGACGAAAATAACGTCACCCACTCTGCCAAAAAAACTACAATTCGTCACCCCGCACTTGTTGCGGGGTCTGTAAATAATGAAAGATACCGCAACGGAGTGCGGTATGACGTAAAAAATATTTCTACAAACAAAAAGACTCTCGTTTTACCGAGAGTCTTTTTTATAGTTCACTTTTCCTTATTTGCTTCTCTGAAATTAGTTTCTATGCTGCAACTTCAAAGTGTCTTTTTCCACCTTTTTGAGGTTTGTGTTTACCACCTGCTTTACCAGTTTGTTTTGGTTCTTGATGACCTTGAGTTTTTTGACCTCTGCCACCTTTACCAGATTTACCGGCTTTACCGTTTTTGCCTGTAGTAACTTTTGTTGTTGCTGGTTGACCTTTTCTGATTTCAGTAACTACGTCTTTAATGATTTCAGAAGTTGTTCTACCTTTTTGACCTTCTTCAGCAAGAGCAATTTCAATTTTCTTGCACATGCCTGCACGTTTTTCAGCAGGAATATTGTTATCTTTCATGATTTCATAGTTTTTAGTCAAATCAGCGTATACTTGAGCAGTATCATCTACAACTTTACCATCAACTTTAACTACTAATGGTGTGCTTACTGTTACGCCTGGTAAGTCAACTCTACCACCTGATGCACCGCCGTGTCCGCCACCGCCGAATAAGTTAGCCAACAATTCTGCGTGGTTGCTCATTGCTGATGATCTGAATGATAATCTCAAACCGTTTTGTTTTGCAACGTCAGAGTTTTCTGTGATAAAGTTTTCTTTCTTATCTTGGATAACTAAGATTGCGATTCTGTCTGCATCGTATGGACCAGTATATGTTTGAGTTGCTTTATCTGTCAATGTGCTTGCTTTTTCACCAGGAGCAAGTCTTTGAGATGTTTCTGATGGGTCAGATTTCAAAGCACCTAATGCTTCAGAATATTTGAAACCGTTTTGAACGTCTAACAATGTGATGTCAGGGTCTTGTTGCATTGAAGCGTTAAATACATCGTACATTTGATCGTAATCAACTTCGATAATACCTAAGCCTAATTCTGGAGACATTTTTCTACCTTCAAGTGCGTAAGTTAACATTTTATCACGAGGTGAAAGTTTACCGTCTACACTTTCTGAACTTAATGCTTTATCTGGAACGTCGTATGCAATGTTTTCACGTAACCATTTTTTATCTACTGTTTTGTCTGATGTTGACAATTGGTTCATCAACCAAGTAGACATACCTTCTGGGAAGAAGTTTGGTCTTTGTTGAACTGGTAATGCTGAGTGGTGTGGTAACAAGTTTGCTGTTCTTGTGAATGAACCTGTATCAGTTGATGTTCCAGTAATTACACTTGCTACGAAGTTTTTAGCGGCTTCGCCACCTTTTTGGAACATTTTACCTAAAACGCCTGCTTTGTCTGCAACGATTGTTACCAATTGAGTTGCTGCTGGAACTGCATCACAAACAAGTGCTAAACCGTTTTTGTGGATTTTGTTCATATCTAAACCAGTTTCCTCTTTAGCATTTTGCCATTCTGTAATTCTGTGAGGGTGGTGGTCGATATAAATTTGTTTTTTACTTCCTTCGATATAATCTTTGAATGCACCTGAGAAACGAGTTGGTGTTGGAACGTCCATTGTCATTACTAAGTCATATTGTTTTTTAGGTTTGCCTTGTAATGGGTTTGCGTCGAACAAGTTTTCAGGATTTTTCAATTCTGCTAAATCTCTTTCAAGAACTTTTTGTTGTTCTTTTGCTGTATCAGTTTTTAGAGATTTTAATGTTTCAAGGTTCTTTTCCAAAGTTGCGATTTTTTCTGGATTGTAAGGACGTTTTACTGATTCAATACCAGGCATTTTATCACGGAATAAACCAGGGATTTTATCATCTACAGCACAATCGATTTCTCTATCAGGATATGCTGCTTTTAATGCTTCCTTCATTGCAATTACTGAACCTAATGTATCACCATCTGGTTTGCAGTGACCAAGAATTAAGATACGTTTGTTGCTTGGATCATTAATTTCTTTTGAAATATTTGTAATTGCATCTTTAACTTCTTTTACACGACCTAAACCGTTTTCTTTACCTTCAACATCGAAAATTCTTTCAAGTACTTGTTGAGGTGATTTTTCTGGTTGGTAAACCATTACTGCTTTTGAAATTTTAGGATCGTCTGAATTTAATAAGCCATTAAATACATCTGCTGCTTTTTTTGCTTCTTTTGAATCTTCACCTGTGTATTTCAATACTGCTCTTAAACCGATTGTTGGAGCACCTTTTGAAGTACCAGCGATTACGTTTGATAATTCAAAGTGATAATCACTTTTCTTACCTGAAAGTAGTGGCATTAAAACTTCTGCCATTTCATCAGGAACTGAACCTAAAGCACCAAATTTTGGGTGGCTTAATTCTAGAGATTTACCTCTACGAGTTTTTGTTTCTTTTACGTTTAATCTGTCGCCTTCTTTCCAATTGCTGTTTGCCAATTGAACAACTGAATCATCTTCAGCAGTTGCACTAGCACCTTCAGTTCCTAATTGGTGTTTTGATACACCACGAACTCTGAATTGGATTGCAGGAGCATCTTCATTTGCTTTTGTTTCCATTGGGTTTTGCAATTTACCTGTGAATGCTACGTGTAAAGCACTGCCTTCACGTTTCATTGCAATAACTTTGTCTTCCGCTTTGCGAGAGAATGATACCGAATCTGGCTCGTATGTTAATTTTGGTCTAACATTTGCTGTTTGTTGCATTTGTGGTTTTGATACGACTTGCAGATTTTGGATTTTTTCTAATTTCATTAGAATGCCTTTCTATTTTTTATAAAGTGAACTAAATTTTTTACACACTAAATATTTTTATAAACACTACTATGTGAATATTAAAAATCATCAAAAAAAAAAATTGCTAAAATTTACCATTTTCATGACACATTTGTAATAATTCGTTACATGTTTTTCATGATATAATTATATTGTAGGGTATTAAAATAGAATTTGAGGCAATTTTGACAATTACAGATGAAGCAACCATTCAAATTAATGATTGGCTTGTAGAATATAAAAATTCAAAAGATGAAAAACAGAAAAAACAATTGCAAAATCTAATTGTTGTTGCAACGATGCCTCTTGTGAAAAAAATCGCATGCTCTCTTGCTAGACGTGCAACTGACCCTGTTGATGATTTAATTCAAGTTGGTTCTTTAGGACTTATTAAAGCCATAGAATTTTTTAACCCTGAAATTAGCACAAAATTCAAAACCTACGCAAGTTACTTAATTACAGGTGAAATCAGACATTATCTACGTGATAAAGCCTCAATGATTAAAGCCCCTAGAGAAATTCAAGAATTGGCTTTCAGAATTAACGCTGTTATCAAACAATTAACAGAGGACGGCATCGAAAACCCTACAAATGAACAAATTGCCGAAGCAATGTCTTTACCTGTAAAGAAAATCAACGATGTTATTGAAGTTGATAGAAGAAAAAGCACAATTTCTTTAGACCAAACTTATTCAAA
This sequence comes from Alistipes senegalensis, assembly GCA_963620955.1. Lineage (GTDB taxonomy): Bacteria > Cyanobacteriota > Vampirovibrionia > Gastranaerophilales > Gastranaerophilaceae > UBA6984. Next base: position 3,549 of record CAVFCO010000015.1, read on the forward strand.
CAGTGAAGATGACTGTTTCTCGCTTGCTGACAAAATTCCAGCAGGTGATTATCAAGAATTTTTAAACGCATACGAAGAAAAAATGATGTTAACGCATGCAATTGAAGAATTGCCTAAAAATTTAAAAGAAGTTGTTGAATTAAACTATTATGAAGATTTAAACCAACGTGAAATTGCTGATATTCTTGGGATTTCGCAAATGCAAGTTTCAAGACGATTAAAAAAAGCGTTGTCAGAAATTTATAACATAATTACAGAAAAAAATAATTACGAAAGAGAATAATCATGCTTGAAATGACAGAATTTGATTATGTAATCGCCCTATTCGTATTCATTACAGGGCTTTGCAT
>CAVFCO010000016.1:0-18783 GCA_963620955.1 Alistipes senegalensis
CATTAATCTTATTTAAAATTATAATTTTATCTGCAAAGTTTTCTGCTGTCGGATTAAGGTCAAAAACCTTTACTGCAGCCTTTTGAGCCTCAATAAAATTACCGTCTTTGTAATAAATTTCTTTCATTAATTTCAAGCAATCTGAATGCAAAGGATTAATTTCAAGAGTTTTTTCAATGTAGTGGATTGCTCTTTCATTATTTTCAAGCAAATAATATAATTCAGCCAATTGAGAAAGAATTTCTTCGTTGTTATTTTCAATACTCAAAGCCTTGTAAAGCATTTCAATTGCAGGTTTGTAGAACCCTTGTCTTTTCAAATCAAACGATTTAGTTATATAATCCAAAACTTCATTGTTGTCTGTCATTTCCAAACATTCCTTTTTTCTTCTTTTGAGATTGTTGTTCTTGCGATTCATTGTCATTGATAAGGATTAAAACCTCGTCCTCACCAGCCAATTTAAGATTGTTTCTGGCAATCGCTTCCAAACTTTCTGTTTTCGAAAATTCTCGAATTTCTTTTTTCAATTTTTTGTTTTTTGCTTCCGCATCATCACGGATTTTTTTGATTTGTACAATTTTTGTTTGGTATGAAATTGTTTTTGAAATATTCAAAATTGCACTAAAACCGATTTGCGAAAGAAAAATTAGCAAAACGATAGTCAAAAGAGAATAATAAACATTAGATTTTGCCTTGTTTTTATTATTCTTTTCTTTTACTTTTTTTCGAACAGAATCAAGGGGCGTAACTTTCCCTGTAGATTTCATTCTTTTTGCTCTATATTTATTTTTATTCTTACCAGAAATTCTGTCTTTATCCATTTGAATTAATTATAATACAATTTTTACACTTAGACAACAACGTTAAAATCTAAACTTTGTTGATATTGAAAATTGGTAGTACAAATCCCCTGTTTTGTAGTACGTAGTTTGACTTAAACCCGCTTCCATTTGAACATTCTCTCTTGAATTTTTAATTAACGGACTGTATCTCAACGTAACCTCGTTACGAAATCTGTCATATTCAGGATTTGCCTTAAAAGCCTCTACAAGGGAAACCGCTTTGTTAATTTTTAATTCTGGAACTAAGAAAAAACTATCCATTTGACGACCGGAAGAAGTATATGCATCTTTTCCAACTGCTGTCATCAAGCCAAAACGTTCGTTGTCATATCGTGCGAACAATTTTGTTTTGTATTCAAGTTGTGCAGTATCAAGTTCTGTTCCAAAAGTTGTACCGTATGTAAAATTTTTACCTGCTTTGTATTCAGCAGAACCAAAAAATGGCATTCCTAAATATTCATCAACAACAGGAGCATTATAACGTTTTTGTTCCTCAATTTTTGAGAACAATTTATCCTCCGAAAATACCGATTTTTTTGCAAATTTCTTTGGAGGTTTAATATTTAACTTTAATTCTTCAACATCTTCGTCTTTTAAAAATAAAACACCCGAATCGTCGTATTCAACACGACCTTTGAACTTATAATCCTTGTCGCTTAGCAATCCTTTTGGAGTTTCAGGTGTAGCAACAGTAGCCTCTGCCGGTTCTTGCACTTCTTTTGGCTTTTCTAAAGGTTTAAATTCTACGGCACAAGCGGTATTTATAAAAAATAACATTAATGAAATTGTCAGTAATATTTTTTTCATATTCTTATTGTAAACCACTTTTGACGAGTGTTCAACTTCATGAAGATATATTTCAATTGTTTGTGGTATACTTTATTCAGAAAAGAGGAAATAATGTTCAGTACAGATATAACTTACGAAGTAGTAACATTTTCAGTAGGCGACACAAAAGCCGGAACAAAAATGGGTAAACTTCAACTTAAAAATCCAGACGACAACTCTCTTTTGAATTGTATCTTGTGGGAAGAAACTCTTAACAGATTAGATGCAAAGGTTTTCAGAAGTGGAAACAAATTGAGAATTGTTTCTGGAAGTTTCAACGAAAAATTTAACAATTGCCTTATTTCTGCAGTTGAACTAATTGAAGAAGCACAAACAGGTTTGACAGAAGAACAAACTAACCATTATTACAATGGAATTCTTTCTTACGTTGAAAAAATCAACAATGAAAAAATGAAGAATTTCATTAAAAGTTATTTTGCTGAACACGAACAAGAAATCAAAAATGCACCTGCAGCAAAACTTATGCACCACAACTTTATTGGCGGATTGATTGTGCATACTTATGAATGTTGCGAACTTGCTGAAAACATCGCAAAATTAAGTTTTCAAAGAGTAAACACAGATGATTTATATACAGCATGCATTCTACACGATATTGGTAAAATTTTCGAATACACAGTTGACACTGAAAGTGGACTAATTGATTACAACGAAGATTTTAAAAAAGATTGGTTAACACACTCTCAATACGGCTACTCACTTTGTATGGCACAAGGTTTTAAAGAAGTTGCAAGAATGATTGCAGCACACCACGGCAGAAGTGATTGGGGTGCTATTATTGATTTAAACGAAAAAGATTTAGAATCATCAGTCTATATTGTTCACCATATTGACGACTTATCAGCAAAATTTGGTAGAACAAATGTGGCTATGCTAAAATAGGTGAGTATGAAAGTAAGTTATAAAGTTCCAGCAACAACAGCAAATTTAGGACCAGGGTTTGATAGCCTTGGCATGGCTTTGCCTATTTATAACATTATTAGCATTGAAGAAACAGTTTTACCAAGTACAGGTGTCGAAGTAAACGTAATGAAAGACGTTGAAAATGCTGAATTATTGGAACTTCACGAAATTCCTCAAGACAGAGATAACATCGTTTACAAAGCAGTAGAAATGCTTTACAACCTTGTTGGACAAGACGCAAACGAATTAAAAATTACAATTCAAACAAACATTCCAATCGCAAAAGGACTTGGAAGTTCAGCCTCTGTTATTGTAGGCGGATTGCTTGCTGCAAACGAACTTTTAGGTTTTCCTGCTGATGAAACAGCCCTTTTGACAATCGCAACAGAAGCAGAAGGACACCCAGATAACGTAGTTCCTGCAATTCTAGGCGGAATGGTTATGTCTTCAATGGAAGATGACGGTTCAATTGTACATAGAAAACTTGATTGGCCTGAGGATTGGCATATCACAGTTGGTATTCCAGACTATGAACTTGCAACAAACGTGGCTCGTTCAGTCTTGCCGGAATCTTATTCGCTTGAAGATGCAAAATTTAATGCAAGAAAATATGCTATGTTAGTTCATGCTATTGATACAAAAGATGCTGAACTGATGAAAGTATCTATGGAAGATAGATTACATCAACCATATAGAGAACGACTTGTCCCAGGATTTAAGGAAATCAAGGAAGCACTAAAACACGAAGAAGATGTTCTTGGAGTTGTAATTAGTGGTGCCGGCCCTGCCGTTGTAATTATTTCTAGAAAAAATGTAGTTGAAAAAATTCAAGATGTAGTAAAAGAAACTTGGAACAACTTAAACATTCACTCAGAAGTTAGAACTTTAAGTATTGAAAAAAACGGTGCAAGCAAGGTAGAATAACAATTTAAACTTTTGCGATTAGTTTTAATATTTCATTTCCAAATAGCACAAGTCCAATAATAACACTAAACACAGTTGCAACAACAACAGCACCTGCAGAAATATCTTTTGCCATACCAACTAATCTTGAGTATCTATTTTTAAAGACTGCATCTAGTCCAAATTCAAGGCTTGTATTAATAAATTCGGCAACCATTACATTTGAAATTGCAATAATTAAAATACAAATTTTAGTTACACCCATTTTTAAAAATAACGCAGTTAAAATAACCAAAGTTGCAACGGCAATATGGATTTTGACGTTTCTTTCAGCCTTAACTGAAAGCCTAACCCCTCGTCCGGCATTTTTAAATGAATGAAACAACCCTTGAGATTTAAACTTAGACATTTTTATCCTTAATCTTGCCCAAAGCCAACTTTTGAGCCTCTACAACAAAATTATAATCTTCTTCTGTTTGGTGGTCAAAACCTAACAAATGTAAAATGCCGTGAGCAAGCAAGAAACAAAGTTCTTCTTCTTTTGTAACACCCTTTTCTTCCGCACTTTGAGTAATCTTATCTAATGCTAAAATTATTTCGCCAAGATTAATTTCGCTGTCAAAAATAAATCTTTCTTCAGGGTCAGTATCCGCAAAAATTGCAAAGGTAATAATGTCTGCAACGTAGTCTTTATCACGATATTCTTTGTTTATTTGATGAGTTTTTTCTCCGTCGCAATACAAAATATCAAAAGTAATTGTGTCATATTCTTGTCCATATAAGCAAGAATGTTCGTAGATATCAGACCTTTGCATATAATAATTAAGCACACGACGACCGATTTCAATAAGTTTCGCCTCATCTACTTTCCAGTTTTCGTAAATATTTTCACTAAAAATATTTATCGTTGGTCTAAGCATCTTTACCTTTTTCTAATTTTTTAACCTTTGCTTCCATTTCTTTATCCATCAAGTGCATTTGATTTGGAAGAATTACTTCAGATTTATCTAATTCATCAACAATATTTTGATGATATTTAATTCTGTCGTGTTGAGTACCTCTCAAAATTCTGCTGAAAGTTGCTGCGATTGTTTTCAAATCAGCAAGTGTCAATGGACAATCTGAAAGTTGATTGTCGTTGATTCTTTCATCAATAATTTTTTTGATAATTGATTCAATTTCTTCTGTTGTACTTGCTTTCATCGCTCTAACAGCAGCCTCTACCGCATCTGCAATCATCAAAATTGCAACTTCTTTTGTTTTTGGTTTTGGCCCAGAATAACGGAATTGTTCTTCTTTAACGTTTTCTGCACCTTCCTCTTTAATTGCTTGGTTGTAGAAATAACTTGCTAAACCGTCGCCATGGTGTTGAAGAATGAAATCATAAATAATTGATGGAAGTTTATATTCTTTTGCAATTTCCACACCGTCTTTTGTATGAGCGGTAACAACCATTTTGCTCAATCTTGAATTCAATTTATTGTGAGGGTTTTCAATACCAAAAGAAGATTGGTTTTCAACAAAGAAGAATGGACGTTTTAATTTACCAATGTCGTGATAATAAGCACCAACTTTTGCCAAAATTGGATCTGCACCGATGGCTTCCGCTGCTGCTTCACAAAGATTTGCAACCATCAAACTGTGGTGGTAAGTCCCTGGGGCTTCCATTTGTAATTTCTTTAATACAGGTTGGTTGTGGTCTGCAAGTTCTGCTAAAGAGTATGGAGTTACAATTTTGAAAGTATTTTCAAGTAATGGAAGAACTCCTAAAACAACCATACTGCTAAGTACACCGTTGATGAAAATCAAAATTGCATCACGAGTGATAACAACATTTTCAATATCAATCAAGAATTTTTCAAGCATATAAATGCTTACAACGAACAATGCACCTGCACAAGCGATATACAAACCTGCTTTAATCAAGTCAAATCTTCTTGTATAGTTTACTTTTGCCATAAACAAAGTAGTTACAATGTTCAACAACACCATTGAAGTCATAAATTGGATATCATATTGCATACCCAAAGTTAGCAAACTCAACATCAACATTGATGAAACAAATGCAACTCTTGTGTTTGTAAAAATAGTTACAATCATTATAAATGCTGGGAATGGTAAAATATACGGAGAAAATCCTGTCGGTAATGTAACCGAAATTCCTGCCAAAATCAATGAAAGTATTGCGATAATCATCTTTTTACTTTCATCAACTGTATTTTTTTCAAAAGTTACTAAATACATTAAAAATGTCAAAACTGACAAAGCTATTACAAAATAAACACCCAACAAGCCGTTTATATTTAATTCTACAAGGTTATAACCCGCTTGTCTTAAGGCATCACGTTTTAATTTCGTAACAGGTTCACCTTCAAATAAGATTTTATCACCCTTTTCGAAAGTTACTTCATAAGGTTTTACTGCATTTTGAGCATTTTTTCTTGCGATTTCTGTTGCAAACTCATCAACTACAAGGTTTGGAACAAGAATTTGTTCTAACAATGCGTTGATTACTGTTAATTGACTTCTTGGAACATCAGACGGAGTATGTTTTTGAATAACATTCTTCAACATGTGTTTGTCGAAATCTTTTTCACTGATACCTACGTTTAAAATATTAATCAAAGTAAGTTTTGATTTATCAAACAAAGATTTTAAATCATTTTCAGGAGTTTTTAGTAAATAGTGGATAACAAAGTTAAGTTTGGTATCGTCAGAATCAAACAATAAGCCTAATTCTTCGATTTTTGTTGATTCTGGAGTATCTTTTTGGCGAATTTTCAAAATAGAACTTTGCAAAGATGACAAATTATTTTTAATAAATTCATCTTCAGTTACTGTTAAAATAGGTTCAACCTTTTGAGCAACTTCTTTTCTGTGAAGTTCTGTTCTTTTTGTATCCTCAACAGTTATTGTTTTTTCTGCAATTACATCACGTCTTGAAATTCCGTTTTCAACGATTTGTTGAAACAAAAAGTTTTGAGATGCGATAATCAAAGTCATTGCCATTGTGAACAGCAAAAAATAAACAACATTTAAAAATTTTGATGATGTCAAAAATAATTTCACTGGCTCTGGCAGTTTTAATTTATCCATAATTTATAGCCTTGTTTTGTCCTAAAATATAATATATCTATTTTATTACATATTTAAAATTTTGCAAATATCAAATCGATGTTTTTTAAATAGTCTTTCAAATCAAAACACTCGTTCAATTCCTCTTGCGAAAGTTTTTCTGTAACTTGACTATCTCTTAAAAGATTTTCTTTAAAGTTTCCATTGTTGTCAATCGCTGATAGAGCATTTCTTTGAACAATTTCATACGCATCTTCTCTAGTTAACCCTTTTTCAACAAGTTTCAACAAAACTTTTTGAGAATAAACAATTCCGCCATAAAGGTTTGTGTTTTTCTTCATATTATCTTCGTAAACAACAAGATTTTTTAGCACATTGTTAAATCTTACGAGCATAAAATCTACTAATTGAGTGCTATCTGGGAAAATTATGCGTTCTGCAGAACTGTGAGAGATATCTCTTTCATGCCAAAGTGTAATATTTTGCATTGCAGCAACGGCATTACCTCTAACTACTCTTGCAAGTCCACATAAATTTTCGCACAATACAGGATTACGTTTGTGTGGCATTGCAGAAGAACCTTTTTGATGAGAAGAAAATCCCTCTTGAACCTCAAAGATTTCTGTACGTTGAAGATTCCGAATTTCTGTTGCATATTGTTCAATTACAGAAGCAATCATAGCCAATTCGTTCATATAACGAGCATAAACATCTCTTGCAATTACTTGAGTCGAAATTTTTGCAGGTTTTAAGCCTAGTTTTTCACAAACAAGTTCTTCTATTTTCATAGGAACATTACTGTAAGTACCAACTGGTCCTGAAATTTGACCAACTGCAATTTCATCTGATGCAATCAAAAAGTTTTTATATGCACGGTCAAAAGAATCTAACCAATTTAAAAGTTTAACTCCAAAAGTTGTAACTTCGGCATGGATACCATGTGAACGACCAATACAAACTGTGTTTTGATATTTTTTAGCCATTTGCTTTAAAGTAACAATCAAATTTGCTAAATCGTCTGCAATAATTGAAGATGCATCTTTTATTTGCAAGGCATAAGCCGTATCAATAACATCAGAACTTGTCAAACCTTTGTGCATATATTTTGCATCATCGCCAAGATTTTCATTCACACAAGTTAAAAACGCAATTACGTCATGATGAACTTCGGCTTCTATTTCATCAATTCTTTTTAAATCAAACTTTGCATTATCTAAAATATTTTTGTACGCTTCACGAGGAATTTCTCCTAATTCATAATAAGCATCACAAACAGCAAGTTCTACTTTCAAGTAATAATTGAATTTGGACTGCATTTCCCAAATTCGCTTCATATTTTCTAAACAATATCTATCAATCATATACAAATGTTAACACAAATAATGCTAAAAAAGGCAATTTTTCATGAGAAAAATACTTTATATAAATACAAGGACAAGAGAGGTATTTAAACATGGGCGTTGAATCATCATCAACATATTCATCAAATCCATTTCAATTGAATTATAAACCTTCTGAAGAAAAGATTGCAGAAATGAAAAAAGCACAAGAAGAAAAACGTGCTGAATATGCAAGCATCCTTGACGAATACAGAAACAGATATGAATTAGCAAAAAAAGACTGTGCAGAAGCACAATCAATCTTTTTAGCAAAACAACGTGAATTAAAACAACACGATAAAAACGATAAAAATTACGAAGTTTTAGAACAAGACTTTTTAGCATCTAGAAAAGCATATAGAAAAAGCGATTCAGAAAAAGAATTAAGACTTCAATTACTTCAATACCGTACAGATAACTACGTTAGCGTAAGCAAATTGAACTTATTAGATTTAGCATAATCTTCATTTTTTGTTACAAGTGATAAATTTGTAGTTGATTTTTTTTCTTGACATATTATGATTATCTTAAGAATAGATAAAATAAAGGAATGTCGAAATATGTCAATTAACTTAAAAAACAAAAGCGAAATCGTTAAAAAGTTCGGTTCTAACGAAAAAGATACTGGTTCAGCAGAAGTTCAAATCGCTATGCTTAGCCAAAAAATCTCTGAATTAACAGAACACATGAAATCTAACAAAAAAGATTTCTCAACAAAACGTGGTTTGTTAATGATGGTAGGTAAAAGAAAAAGACTTTTAGCATACTTAAAAGATATTAACTTAGACGGTTACAGAGCATTAGTTAAAAAATTAAAATTACGTGGTTAATTTTAAATAAGGCTCTAAAGATATTTAACAAAAACAATCTCTCGCTTGAGAGATTGTTTTTGTCGTGTTTGAAATAATTTTATAACTTTATTTTTAACTACCGTACGATATTGCAGTAGTGATAAATTTATTCTCTTTTCTATGCGATTTCTCGTTCTAACTCTTTAACTAATTTTTCATTGTTTGCTTTTTTGGCAAACATAATCGCTTTTTGAATTAAGTTTTTACCTTTATCGCCATGACTATAATCAATCATCAATTCGCCGGCTTTTTTGTAGTTAATCGCAACTTTATCGTCAACACCTGCTTTTGTATAATTTTTAACGGCATCAGAATAATATCTTAACGCATCTGTCGGTTTGTTGAATTTGTCATAAGCATTTGCAATTGTGCTTGAAACATAGCCTTTGCTTTTCAAATCTTTTGATTCATCGGCAACAACCTTTGCATCTTCGTAAACGTTAAATGCTTCTTTATCGTATTTGTCTGCATATATATTACCGATTTTTGTCAAAGATTTAACTTGTGCTTTGAAGTTATCTGTTTCACCTGCAAAAGAAATTGCCGCCATGTAATGTTCGATTGCAGGTTTGAATTGATTTACATCGTCGTAAATTTGAGCCATTGCATAATGACCTTTTACTTTTACATTGTCATCAGTTGCAACCGTTACGGCATTGTTATAGTTTTCTAATGCAGAAACTAAATCGTCATTTTTGTCATAAATTTTTCCAATTTCAAAAGAAATTTTTGATTCACTATCTCTATCTTTAACTTCTTTTGAACGTTGCAAGGCTTTTTGATAAGTTGAGATTGCTAAATCATCATTACCTTTTTTAGAAATAAGTCTTGCTGATGTGAACATATTTTTCAAAACAGAATCCATTTTTGGCTTTTCAGGTTCTGCTTGAACAGTTTGAGGTTGAACAGTTTCTGTTTTTGCCTCTTTTTGATTTTCAGGCATTTGAACCAAAAATGCTTCGTTGATATCTTCTGTATTGTATTTGTAATCAACTTGTTGCAAGAAAATTGCTTCAACCCAATTTTCTACAACTTTTGAATCTTTGTTTAAGGTATCAGAAATGTATTTGTCCAAAAGTCCTGCGGCATTACGCAAGTTTGATTGAACAACTTTTACATTCGCACCGTCTTTTTTAGTTTGTTTTTCTACTAAAGAAAGATATGTGTTAACCTCGTCAAAAATATCTTCTGGAGTACCAATTGCGTGAGCAGTGTTTTTAAAATCCCCAATAACTTGAGCGATATTTATTTTTGGACTAATTGTTTTTGATAAAGGTTGCTCACCTTGAGTTGGTTGTGCTTGTGCTGGTTGTATGCCAGCAGGTCTATTCATACCAACAGAACTAGCACTCATGCCTGTAGAAACAGGAGTTCTACGTTGAACATTTACATTTTGGACTTGGTTATTATAAGCATAATTGTTTCCAATAGGTGAAGTTACAGGACGTTTCGGAGTTTTACCGTCTTGTAAATCTTGAACATATTGCAAACCACGACTTTGGGCAAGGTTAGTACCGCCACTACTTTCGCCTTCGGCTTGAGTGGTTTGTTTATTCGCTTCCTCATCGGCTTTGCGTTTTATAGATTGTCTATTTTTAGGGACAATCTGATTTGTAACTCGCATTGAATCAAACAATTACTTATCCTCGCTCTTATCTCTTATAATACATTATGTACAGGTCTTTTAGGAATAGGGAACATATAAAATTCATACTTTTATATGACATAAATTATTTAATAATATTTTTTAAAAAGTCATAAAAAATTTTAATAAACTTAATCAAAAGTTTTACGAAATTGAGGATATGTAGTATAATTTAAGTTACGAAAAGATAAAGACAATTTTGAGGGCAAATATGGGTTTATTTGATAAATTCAAAGATTTCACAAAACAAGTTAGCGAAGTCGAAAATCATTTATATAGCGGTAAAAAAGACTTTTTAGAAATCTATGAAAGAAACGCCCAACTTGAAATGGAGATTGAAGAGAGAACAAACGAGTTGAACGAAGCAAACAGACGTATGCTTACGTTACAACACATTTGGGAAATGATGAACTCTTCAAAACCATTGTCTAGCATTCTTGATACAACAGTAAACAACTTGCAAGGCGAACTTGGTTACATGCACAGTTGCATTTTCCAAAGAAAAAGCGATGAAAACGGCGAATATTATAACGTTATGGCAAGTTCTAGAGATAATTTTATTGAACTTTTAAACTCTCGTCTTGAAAAACCTCTAAACAGCCACAGACTTAATTTACAAAATTCTGAAGGAATAAGAGCAGTTTTACGTTCAAAAGAAATTTTACAAAGCACAGACCTTAGAACAGGCTTGCTTTCTATCGCACCAGAAATGAAAGAAGAAGATTTGGAAGATTTATTGAGCGAAACAAGATGCCGTTCATTTATGTTAGTCCCTCTATCAAAAATGAATCACACTGGAGTTTTGCTTGTAATGTCCTCTCGACTTGAAGCAACTGATGCGGAATTAGACTTCTTAAAATTGTTTGCACAACAAATTGAACTTGCAATCACAATCGCTGATTTGTTCCAAATGGTTAAAGAACAAGCAGTAACAGACGCTTTGACAACTTTGTACAACAGAAGATATTTTGAAGAAGCGATTGAAACAGAATTTATCCGTGCAAACAGACAAAAACAACCGTTCTCAGTAATCGGTATTGACTTAGACCACTTAAAACAAATCAATGATAAATACGGACACGTTTATGGCGATTTAGCAATCAAACAAATCTCAAGTGTATTAAAACAAAACGCACGTTCTATCGACGTTCCGGCTCGTATGGGTGGTGAAGAATTTAACGTATTGCTTCCTGGGATTGATTCAAAAGGTGCAATGATTGCCGCAGAACGTATCAGAAAAGCAATTGAAGCAACACCTATTGAAACAGTCGGCACAATTACTGCAAGTTTAGGGGTTGCAACTTTCTTAGAACATGCAAACAACGTTGAAGAATTGTTGGAACTTACAGACCAAGCAATGTATCATTCAAAAAGAAACGGCAGAAACCAAGTTACACTTGCAACTCCAATTTCTGAAATTTCTTGGCAAGAGGTTGCACTTAATGCGTTTAACGATATTCTTGCAACAGGCAGAGTTAACATTTCTGACGAGTTAAAACAAGAATTACGTCATAAATTACAAATGGCGATTGAGCAAAATACAAATCCAAAAGATACTTTGTATTCAGTTGCTGACGCTCTTGTTACGACTTACAACCCTCAACACACTTTGGGTTCATCTAAATCCAAAGTTATTATGGCAACAACTTTGGCAAGACGTTTTGAACTTGAAAAAGATGATGCAGATAAATTGCGTGTTGCAATGTTATTATACGATGTAGGTAATTTGATGTTGCCTCAAGAAATTCTTCAAAAAGATGGTCCTTTGACTGATGAAGAACGCAATTACATTCAAAACCACCCAAGAATTGCAGAAGATATCTTAGAACCAATTGAAGGAATTAAAGATATTATTCCAATCATCGAAAAACACCACGAAAACTGGGACGGTTCGGGCTATCCAAACAAACTTGCTGGAAATGATATTCCATTATCATCTCAAATTATCTTGATTATTGATGCATATTTTGCCCTAACAGAACCAAGAATTTACAGAAAAGCAATGTCGCCATACGAAGCACTTGACGTAATCAAAGAGGGTGCAAACAAAAAATGGAATTCGACTTTAGTAAACGAATTCACTAAACTTATTGAAGTTGAACTTAGAAAAGCAAACTAAATTTCTTTTTCAATAAAATATTTTGGTCTATTTTTTGTTTCAAGATTAATTTTTGCAATATATTCGCCAATAAGACCAATAAAAATTATTTGAAGTCCGCCAATTATACAAATTGCGAACAATTCTAAAGTGTCTGCAAATAAACCTAAAAAACATATTATTAAACCTATCAAAAAGATTAATCTGATTGGTTTTACGGTTAATGATGTAATTCCATCAAGTGCCAAATTCAATGATGAGAAAAAGTTGTATTTCGCTTCGCCTAAAGTTCTTTCTTTTCTTTCTGCTTCAATAGTGCAAACTTTACTTGTCAAAGTCGGAATAATTCCTCGCAAAAACAAATTTGATTCTTTGTATTGCATTAGACGGTTTAAAATATTTTTGTCTATAAGTCTGTATTCTGAATGGTTTTTGACAATATTTGCACCTAAAAATTTCATAATATTGTAAAAAGCATTTGCTGTTGCAGATTTTAAAAATGTGTCAGAATTTCTGTTATTGTGCGTAACTAAAACAAGTTCGCAATCACTTTGTTCATATTTATCAATAATTTCGCCCAAAATTGAGATATCGTCTTGCATATCCACATCAAACGAGATAACCGCATCACATTTACCGTTTGCAAATTCATAACCCGCAAATAGTGCATTTTGTTGACCAGAATTTTTTGCGAGTTTTAAGCCTTTAATTGCCGGATTATTTTCGTGTAATTTTTCAATAATATTCCAAGAATCATCATAAGAACCGTCATCAACAAAAAGAATTCTGCTATCTTGTGAAATTCTATTTGAATTAATCAAACTTTCTCTTTGTTCAAGAAGTTTTTTTGCACTATCTTCAAGAACATCTTCTTCATTAAACGTTGAAATTACAAACCATATATTTTTCATATACATGTTATACTAAATATATGAACAAAAAACAAGTTTATTCAATAATTTTAGTTTTAGCGGTATTTTTTATTTACACGTTACCGTATTTGATTTTAAGACAAAATTGCATAATCTCTGTATGGGACAACCTTGACAGTTATTTCATTTGGTACAAAATTCTTGCAAAATACGGTTGGTTTTTGCCGTTAAATTTTGAAATTCCAGAACTTATGAACGGAGTTCCAAGAAATGTTTTCCACTCAGAATTGATTTTTCAAGTCGCAATTTTTAATTTTCTAACTCCGCTAAAAGCATACATTACAATAGATTTGCTTAGCAGAATTATAGGATTTTTTGGAACATATTTATTATTAAAAGATTTTGTTGTTAAAAAAGAAAAAGACAATCCTCTGTTTTTAAGTGCAATTTCACTATGTTTTGCATTTATTCCAAACTATTTAACAATGAACTTTTTGACTATTTTGGGTCAACCCCTTTGGCTTTGGGCATTTTTGAACATAAGAAAAGGGAACTACAAATATTACAACTGGCTTGTACTAACATTTATGCCTTTTTGCATAAACTTTGAACTTATCACACCGTTCTTTTTGTCTGTCATCGGCATGATTTGGTTGTATGACTTAATTACAAAGAAAAAATTCAATCCGATATTTCTACTTTCTATTTTTTACTGTGCGTTTATATCACTAACCACTATTTATAGATTTATATATCTCTCTTTCTTTGACAAAACATTTATTTCGCACAGAAAAGATTGGTCGACAGCACTAATCCAAGTTTTCTCGCACTACTCATTTTTAGACAGCACAAAAACAGGAATAACTACTCAAATATTTAATAACGGTGAATATTGTGCATTTACTGCAACAAAACTTGTAATTCTTCCGATTTATTTATTTTCATTGATTTATAGCGGTTACAAAAAGGCAACACAATACTTTTTGCCACTGCTTTGGCTTTTGATTTTTTCAATTTTTACTTCAATAGTTTACGGATTAGGTTTTTATTACGAACCTCTACAAATATTTCTTGATAAACACGAAGCAATAAAACAATTCCAATTTACAAGATATTACTTTATGTTACCAATGGTTGGAATACTAACATTTGCAATATCTTTAGAGTTTTTAAAAGAAATTTTTGAAAAATACGGAAAATACATTGTAACAATACTTTTAACACTACAAGTTGTTTATCTTTTTGTCCAAAACCCTTTCTTTGCAAGCAATGTAAAAAGATATATAACTCATCAAGAAATACAACGAGCAACTTGCAAATTAACATACAAAGAATATTTTTCTGAAGATAATTTTAGAGCCGTAAAAAAATTCATCGGACAACCACAAAACACATACAAAGTTGCAGTTGTTGGAGGAATACCTTTCAATGTGCCAGCATACAATGGTTTCCAAGAAATCAATGGCTATTTAAACCTTTATCCTCTTGAAACTAAGCGTAAATTAAATGAACTTAATAAACCTCTTATAAACGACTCTTTGAAAAACAAAGTGTTTTTAGCCGTTTGGGGACACCAACAAATAATTATTGAAAACGAATACTCGTTTGATACAAATATTATGAAAGAAATGGGTGTAAAATATCTGCTAAGCGATAAATTTATTAACCCAAGAGAAAACTCTAAATTGTTCTTTATAAAAGAATTTCCGCCACTACAAGAACAAGCATATTCAATATATCTGTATAAATTGTTAGACTAAAACATAATAAAAAGGGCGGATTTTTGCAAAGCAAAAAGCCACCCTTTTAAAACCTTTTATATATAATTAATATTCATCATCATAAAATTCCATTTCAAGATGACCAATTACAACAGTATCACCATCTTTGATACCTTGTTTTCTAAGTTCGTCAAAAACCCCCATACCTTTCAATATATTTTGCAATCTCAAAATTTGTTGTCTATTTCTATCATCAGTTACTGCAGTTAGACGTTTAATCTTGCCACCTGATACGATAAATGCATCTTTTGCAACCTTGATAACTTCGAATGAACTATCGTCGTTGTCATAAGCACCTAAATCCTCTTCGACAACAATTTCAGGTGATGTTTTTTCAATTTCGTCAACTTTTTGAGCCATTAAATAAGTTAGAGGTTCAAGGTTTTGATGAGTTGCTGCAGAAATTAAAAAGACATCATCTGCAACTTTGCTAAATTCCTCAAAATATTTATTTTGAACTTCTTCATCAACCGCATCAATTTTATTCAAGGCAACAATTTGGTATAAATTTGCTAATCTTTCAGAATATTTTTTCAATTCGTTGTTGATTTTGTTATAGTTTTCCATAGGGTCATCTTGTGTCAAATCAACGATATGAACTAAGAAACGGCATCTTTCTACGTGTCGTAAAAAGTCATAACCAAGTCCAACACCCTCAGATGCACCCTCAATTAACCCTGGAATATCCGCAACTACATAACCGTCGCCAGTAGGTTTTCTTACTACACCTAAATTTGGAACTAGTGTTGTAAACGGATAATCTGCAATTTTTGGTTTTGCAGAACTGATTGCACTAATAAATGTTGATTTACCTGCATTTGGCATACCCAACAAACCTACATCGGCAATCAATTTCAACTCTAAAGATAATTCTCTTTCGATTGGCGGTTCACCAGGTTCACAGAATTGAGGTGCTCTTTTTTGTGCGGTACAAAATCTTGCGTTACCACGTCCACCTCTACCACCTTTTGCGACAAGTAATTCTTGTCCGTCGTGAACTAAATCACCAATAATCTTACCTGTTTTCAAGTCTTTTACAACAGTACCAGCGGGAACTTTTATTCTTAAATCCTCGCCACCTTTACCAAATTGGTTTTTAATTCTACCATTTTCACCACTTTGAGCCTTAAAAACAGATTTATATTTAAAATCTAACAATGTTGACATACTTTCGTCTGCAACGAAATAAATATCACCGCCACGACCTCCGTCGCCACCGGCAGGACCACCTTTGTCAACAAATTTTTCACGTCGCCAAGCAACAGCACCGTTGCCACCACGACCAGAAATTACTTTAATTTTTGCCTTGTCTATAAAATTCATATTTGTATTATAATACAAATATGATTAAAAGAAGTATTTTTACAGGAAAAGAAGTTCAAATCGGCGATGGTACTGATAATTTAATAATGGCAATTGAATCAAGTTGCGATGAAACCGCTTGTGCAATTGTTAAAAACGGTCGAGAAGTTATTGCAAATGTTGTTGCATCTCAAATTAAAACTCACGCAAAATACGGTGGAGTTATCCCTGAAATTGCCGCAAGAGAACACTTGGAAACAATTAACGTTGTAATTCAAGAAACTTTTGAACAAGCAAATTTAAAACCTGAACAAATTGATGCGTTCGCAGGGACTGTAGGTCCAGGGCTTGTTGGTTGCTTACTTGTTGGTTTAAACGCAGCAAAAACCCTTGCACTTACATACGACAAACCTTTTATCGGAATTAACCACTTAAAAGGACATATTAGTGCAAACTACCTTAATACAGATTTAAAACCACCATTTATCGCACTTTTGGTAAGTGGCGGTCATACACAAATTATTAACGTAAAATCAAATTCTGAAATCGAAATTATGGGCGAAACAATTGATGATGCCGTTGGTGAAGCCTATGATAAAGTTGCAAGATTAATGGGTTTACCATACCCAGGGGGTGCAACTTTAGACAAATTGGCAAAAGAAGGTAATCCAAAAGCATTCCAACTTCCAGAAGGTAAAGTTGACGGATATAACTTTAGTTTCAGCGGATTAAAAACGGCAGTTCTACGTCTTGTAAAATCTTTCGACCCTGAAAATTTACCGACAAACGATATTTGTGCATCTTTCCAAGAATGCGTAAGTTCAACTTTAATCAAAAAAGTTAAAATGGCATTAAAAGAAACTGGATATAAACAAGCCGTTATCGCTGGCGGTGTTGCCGCAAATAGTGAAATCAGAAGAAAAATGTTTGAACTTGAAAAAGACGGTATTCGAGTAAACGCACCTGAGATGAAATTCTGTACAGATAATGCCGCAATGGTTGCATCTTGTGCGTACTTCTTTACTGATACATACGACGATATTGACGTTGAGGTCTTTTCTCGAGTTAAAAAATAAAAGGAGAGAGTATGAAGGCATTAAAAATTGGAATGATTACCATTGGTTCAATTTTAGCCATTCTTTATTTAGGTTTCTTATTTGTTGTACCTAATTTTGTTAAACTTGAAGATTATTCATATAATTTAGATGATAAAACAAATCCTAATCACGGCTTGATAATTAAGGCAGAAAAGGTTAAAGTTTCAACAGACTGGAATCTTTCGGCTGGGGTTAAAATCGGACAAATTAATGCGTTCTACAAAAATGGCGATAAATTTGCTCAAGTTGATAATCTTAATGCGACAATATCTTTGCCATATTTAATTCTTAGAAAAATTAAAGTAGATAAAATTTCAGTAGATAAAATCATCACTCGACTTGGAGTTGAAAAAGACGGAACATTTTCTATAGAAAAATATCTTCCAACAAACGAAAGCCAATCTACACAAGCAACCGAAAGTCTACCTTTCGGATTTGAACTATCAGAAAACATGCCAGTAATTTCTGCGGACAAATATTCTGTAACTTTCATTGATATTTCAAACGACAAGCATTATTCAATAAAAGGTAATGATTTTAAAATTTCAGATTTTTATTTAAATAAAAAAATAAGAATAAAAGCAAATGGTAAAGTTAAATTAGAGGACAGTGAACAATTCAACTATAACCTTGATTTAACATCAGATGTTTTGCCTAATTTTACAACAACTACGACATCTGAAAACGACGGTCAAAAATTCAACCTTTTAACTGTTTTTAGAAACTTACACCAATTGAATTTGACAGCAAACGCAAATGCAGACTTGAAAATTAAAGGTTCACTTGACGATATAAAAACTTACGGTACCGTTTCGATTTCTAACTTATCGGCAAAAGTTCAAGGTCAACAACTTCCAGCAAGTTCAATGAATTTGAATGTTGACGGAAATAGTGTAAAAATTTCATCAGACTTGCACACAGGAATTAACGAAGCGACTTCTGTTCGAGGCGAATTCTTGTATGGCAAAAAACAATACCTTGATTTGAACGTAAAAAGCAACAAATTAGAATTAAAAAGTGTTTTTGCTATCGTAAATGCAATGTTACCACTTGCCGGAATTAACGATATCGACGGAATTAAGGCAAACGGTCAAATCCTAGCGGATTTCAACATCAAAAGCGATTTCAAAACTATTAATTCGGACGGTTACTTAAAAATCAAAGATGCAAATATATATTATAATAT
>CAVFCO010000017.1:0-4899 GCA_963620955.1 Alistipes senegalensis
AAATCATACCGCCTAAATCACGAACACAATCAACCCAACCTGAAAGTGTTACTTCTTGGTCGATATTTGATAGATTAAGTTCGCCACAATTGTTTGTTTTCATTCTTAATTGCATAAACATCATTCCTTCTTTTTAAATACAAGTTAATTTTATCAAAAACAAAATAATTTGTGTAGAGATATTTTATGTTATATTTTTTGTATGATTAAAGCGATATTTTTTGATATAGACGGAACTTTGTTAAGTTTTAAAACACACAAAATGCCGGAAAGTACAAAAACGGCTTTATTAAAGGCGAAAGAAAAGGGTATTAAACTTTTTGTTGCAACAGGCAGACCCAGAGTTGATATTTTAAAGGTAAAAGAACTTGTGGAATTTCCATTTGACGGTTTTATTGCGGTGAATGGACAACATTGCTACGACAAAGACGATAATGAAATTTACGAAAAATATATTGAAAAAGAGGATATTAAAAGTATTTTTTCTCATTTAAAAGAAAAAAATTTAGCGTGCCACGTAATTTTAAAAGAAAATATTTACGAAACACTAATGAACGAAAAAGTTAAACAACTTGCAGACCTTGTTGGTTACGAAGAAGAAATTGAAATTCAACCGCTAGAATATTTCTTAGATAAAGATGTTTTCCAACTTTGCCCATACATAAGCCCAGAAGACGACGAGGAATTTCAAAAACATCTTGGAAATTGTACAACAATGCGTTGGTGCGACTTGTTTGTAGATGTTATTCCAAAAGACGGTGGTAAACCTCAAGGCATAAAAAAGATGTGTGAACACTATGGAATAAAACAAGACGAAATAATGGCATTTGGCGACGGAGAAAACGATTGTAAAATGCTTGAATACGCAAAAATCGGTGTCGCAATGGGAAATGCAAGCCAAACAGTAAAATCTTGTGCCGATTACGTTACAGACGATATTGACGAAGACGGTGTTGCTAATGCATTAAAACATTTTGGAATAATTTAGCGAATTAGTGAGAGGTTGTTGCGATATTTTAAAGATGCCGGAATAAATCCGGCATGACGTATTCTTTGTCGTCATACCGCACTGCCGACGAAATGATTAATAATCATTTTGGAGAAGGAAACGAAGTAAATTGTGGTATCTTTAAGACCCCGCAACAGGTATGGGGCGACGGAATTTTTTGGGGGTAGATTGGACGAGTTAAACGTCATACCGCATGAACGAAGTGAATTGCGGTATCTATTCAAAAATAACAAAAAGATTCCGCAATGCGTTTCACTTATGCGGAATGACGAGTGGTCATAGTTTTTAATACAACGGCGGAATTTATTTCACAAATTCCGCCGTAAAATTCATTTTTTGCTAAAATATCACTCACAATTATTGTTTATAGATATTTTATTGTTTCGTTATACATAATTTCATTAAATTCCATATCTGTTGTAATGTTTGGATATGTTTTCATGAATTTGTCGATATCAAGCAATGCTAGATAAGAATCTAACTGTTCTGTAACAACCGGGTAGTCATTTGCTTTTTTTAATTTTTCAATATACTCTGTAATTTTGGTTCTAAGAGTTTCTTTATCATAAGCATTTGCAGATGTTTCTTCTTCAGTTTTTGTTAATTTATCTGTCTCAGTTTTTTCTGGAACTTTTTTTGCTTGTTCTTCTTGTTTTGCAACTTCTTCAGTTTTTTCTGTTTTAGAAACGGCTTGAGTTGCTGTTGTTACTGTTGCTCCGTTAACACTATTTATTGAATTTACCATAGGCGACCCTCCTCTCTTAAAGTGGCATTTTTATTATCGACATGTTTTTGAAAAAACTTTAGGAATTTTTTAAAAATAAAAAGTTTTGTAAAGTTCTTTTTTTTGCTATAATTTTTTATGATTATTATTTGAAAAAATTTATGAGGAAAAAATGGCTGAAATCAGACAAGAATTTATTGAACAAGCGGAAAAAATCGGTAGAAGTTGTGAAATTTTACCTGGTGGTGTTGAAGAATTGGCACAAAAACTTCAATATGCACACGATAATAACAAACCTTTGCGTATCAAATTAGGTATGGATCCAACTCGTCCTGACTTGCATTTAGGTCATACAGTTGTAATGAGAAAACTAAGAGAATTCCAAAAATTAGGACATAAAATTGTTTTAATCGTAGGTGGTGCAACTGCTATGGTTGGCGACCCATCTGGTAAATCAGAAACTCGTCCCGCATTGACAAAAGAACAGGTTGACGAAAATGCCAAAACATATTTTGAACAAATCTCTAAAGTAATTGATGTTACTGATGTTGAGGTTAAAAACAATGCTGACTGGTTACATAATTTGAGTTTTATGGATATGTTAAAACTTGCATCACAAGTTACTGTTGCTCAAATGATGACTCGTGATGACTTTGCAAAGAGATATTCAGAAGGTAAACCAATTGCAATTCATGAATTTTTCTACCCATTAATGCAGGCTTACGATTCTTATGAAATTGATGCAGATATCGAATTTGGTGGTACAGACCAAAGATTTAATACTCTTTTAGGTCGTGATATTCAAACTGCTTATGGCAGAAAATATCCGCAATTAGTAATGTTATTGCCATTGTTAGAGGGTACAGACGGTGTGGTTAAAATGAGTAAATCTTATCCAGAACACTGTATTTCATTAACAGATAGTGCAAATGATATGTTTGGCAAAATCATGAGTATTCCTGATACTTTAATTTTGAAATACTACGAACTTTTGACTGACTTAGAAAATGACGAAATTAAAAAAGTTCACGATGATTTAGAAAACAATTCTTGCAACCCTCGTGATTTAAAATTGCGTTTAGCACACATAATCACAGAAGAATATCACGGAAAAGAGGGTGCTGATAAGGCTCAAGAAGCATTCATTAATGTTGTTTCAAATAAAGGTATTCCAGATGATATTCCAGAATATACTTTGGTTGAAAGCAGAAATGTTTTAGATTTACTTCTTGAATTAAAATTAATCCAATCAAAAGGTGAAGGAAAACGTTTAATTCAAGGTGGCGGTGTAAAATTTGAAGGTGAAAAAGTTCCTGAACCTAACTTCTTAATCGAAAAAGAGGGTGTTTTACAAGCCGGTAAAAGAAAATTTGTTAAAATAGTTAGATAATATTTTTAAAACAAGGAGGCTATGATGAAAGTTTACGAGAATGTTTTAGAATTAATTGGAAAAACTCCAATGGTTAAATACAACGATAATTTGTATTTAAAATTAGAATTCTTAAATCCCTCGCATTCTATAAAAGACAGAGCCTCTTTGTATATGTTGAATGACGCAAAAAACAAAGGACTTATCAACGACGAAACTGTAATAATTGAACCAACAAGCGGAAATACAGGTATTGGACTTTCAATGTGCTGTGCGGTTATGGGGTTAAAAATTATTATCGTAATGCCTGAAAGTATGTCTATTGAAAGACAAAAACTTATTAAAGGTTATGGTGCAGAATTAGTTTTGACTCCTGCAAGTTTAGGTATGCAAGGTGCGGTGGATAAAGCATTAGAATTGAAAGAGCAACACAAAAATTCATTTATGCCAATGCAATTTGCAAACCAAGCAAATCCTCAAGCACACATTGAAACAACTTCAAAAGAAATTTTTGAAGATACAGACGGTCAAGTAGATATTTTTGTTGCTGGTATTGGTACTGGCGGAACTGCTGTTGGTGTTGCAAAAGGATTGAAACCTTTAAAACCTGAAGTTAAAGTTTACGGTGTTGAACCTTTGGAAAGTCCATTATTATCAACTGGTAAGGCTGGAAAACATAAAATTCAAGGTATTGGGGCAAACTTTGTTCCAGAAATTTACGACAAAGATGTATTAGACGGAATTATCACAATAAGTGGCGATGAGGCTATTGAAAAAGCAAGATATTTGGCAAAAAATAAAGGTATCTTAGCAGGAATTTCTTCAGGTGCAAACTTTGCAGCAGCATTAAAATTGTCAAAAGAAAATCCTGACAAAAAAGTCGTTACAGTAATTTGTGATTTCGGTGAAAGATACTTATCTACGGAGTTATTTGAATAATGTTAGATAGAGCAATACATCATATAAAAGATGATATAAAAACAATTTATGACAAAGACCCAGCAGCGAGAAATATTTTCGAGGTAATTTTTTGCTACCCTGGGTTGCATGCTCTTTTAGCACATAGATTTTCACATAAATTGTATAAAATGGGAGTGCCATTTTTTCCAAGATTTATCTCTTTTATAATGAGAATTTTGACAGGTATTGAAATTCACCCAGGGGCTACAATTGGCGATAGATTTTTCATTGACCACGGTGAGGGTGTTGTAATTGGCGAAACAACAATTATTGGAAACGATGTTTTGATTTATCAACAAGTAACTTTAGGTGGTACTGGTAAGGATTTAGGCAAACGCCACCCAACTGTTGGCGACGGAGTTATTATCGGTGCGGGTGCTAAAGTTTTGGGTAATATTACAATAGGAAACCATAGTAGAATTGGTGCAGGTTCCGTTGTAATTGATGACGTTCCAGAACACGCAACAGTAGTAGGTATTCCAGGAAAAATCGTTATTCAAAAATATTATGACGAAAGCGGAACACTTATGCACAACCGCATTCCAGACCCTGTAATGTGTAAAATCAATAGAATGACATACGAAATAAAAGAATTACAAGAAAAAATGGGTATAAATCACTCAAACGGCGAATCTTGTAATGAGTAAATTTTGCAATAAAAAAGTTATCCAACCGAAAAGGGCACCTCTGGCATTCGCCAACCCAAAATTCATTTTCGCAAAAGCGATATTTGGATAACTGTATATACATTATAACGTATTTGTGTACTTTTGTCAAGTATTTGTCCTAGTTCAATACATATTAGACTAAGCACAATTCTCTTTTAATTTATAGTAA
>CAVFCO010000018.1:0-7595 GCA_963620955.1 Alistipes senegalensis
TAAAAAATGATGAAATCCAAATCATTGAAAATGAAAAAAAAAAAAAAAATGAAGAATTAAAGAAAATTCTTGAAGAAATGACAGGTCTTAATCAAACTGCAGACCAATATGTCGAAAAAATTAACGCATTAAGAAATAAAAAAGATGAGTTGAAAGACACTGAAAACAAACTTCTTCAAGAAAAATTACCGTTGGAAAATGATTTAAAAAATCTAAAAGAAAAACTCGAACAATCACGTCAAACTCTTGAAATGCTTGAAAAATTCAAGGCTGAATTTGACACAGAAAAAGACAAACGTGAACTTGAAATAAAAAATCTTGAAAAAGAAATTGAAGATTTGAAAATCGTTCAAACAAAATTGATGAACGATACTCAAACAAACAAAAATGAACTTGAAGATATCAACCACCAAAAGAATGCTTTGTATAAGAGCATTACAAAGTTGCAAACAGAAAAAGAGGTTCGACAAGCAAACTCAAATTATGCCGTTGAATACGTTATGAGTGCTAATATCAAAGGCGTTCATGCTCCAATTGTAAAATTAGGTACAGTTGATAAAGAATACGCACTTGCACTAGAAACCGCAATTGGTGGAAGAATGGAACATATCGTTGTAGAAAACGAGTATGTTGCATCATCAGCAATTGAAGTCTTAAAATCAAGTGGTGCTGGTAGAGCGACATTTGTTCCTTTAAACAAAATTAGAAAATGCCCAACAAGTTTGAATTTACCAAAAGAATCAGGTGTTGTCGATTTTGCAATTAACTTGATTGATTTTGATGACTTATATTTAGACGCATTTTTCTACGCAGTTGGCGAAACTCTTGTTGTAGAAAATGAAAGTGTTGCAAGAAAACTTATGGGTAAATACCGTATGGTTACCCTAAGCGGTGAAATTTACGAAAAAACAGGTTCTATCACTGGTGGTAAAGCAAGACGTTCTGGTCCTAAATTCAGCCAAAACGATGACGTCGAACTTGAAAAATTAAAAATAAAACAAAAAGAATTAGATGAAGCCTACGCAAAAGCAACCGAAGAAAAATCTAACATTGAAACAAAATTATCAAAAGTTAGAATGGACTATTCTGAAACAATCACAGCCTTAAGCGAAGCAAAAGCAGACTTCAAACGATTCATAACAAACGCAGAAGAAAGCGAAACAAAATTAAAAGAAACAACTGATTTTATTAAAACTGAAACACCAAACGTAGAAAAGATTTCAACAAAACTTGATAAACTTGAAGAACGTGATATCGAACTTCATTCAATGCTTCTTGATATTCAATCAGAAATTGAAGAAGTTGAAAAAATGATTGATAGCGACACGTTAAAAGAATTAAAAGAAAAAACTGAAGCGGTTGAAAGCGATATCAAACACTTAGAATTGAATAAAATGACTGCAAATAACGCAATCAACGAATTTAACCGTGAAATTTCTTTCGACGAATCTATCATCAACACCCGTTATGAAGAAATTACAAATATAAAAAAGAATAACGAAAAATATAATTCAGATAAAAATATCGCAAAAGAAGAAATTGTACGCCTAAACGAGCAATTAGAAGCCTTAAACGACGATATTGAAGTGATTACAGGTCAATTAAAAGAACTTCTACAAGAAAGAGATAAAATTAATGGTGAAGTTCTTGAACTTGAAAAACAAAAACACTTAAAAGAATCAGATATTGAAAAAATTGCAGAACAAGTTGAGTCATTCAAAGCAAGACGTCGTGAACTTGAACCTCAATTAGAAACTGCAAAACAAGAACTTGAAGCATCAGGTTTGAAAGTCGAAAACTTAGAACCGTCAACAATTTCTATTGAGGAAATTACATCAAAAATCCAAAGACTTCAAAAGAAAATGGACGAACTTGGTGCAGTAAATATGCGTGCAATTGACGAATACGAAAGAACTTTAAACCGTCAATCAGAAATGAAAGAACAAATCGAAACACTTTCAAAAGAACGCAAACAAATTCTTGAACGTATGGACGGCTACGAACAATTGAAAAAAGAAGCGTTTATGAAAACTTACAACAACATAAACATTCATTTCAAGGAAGTGTTTAGAGAATTAGCAGGTGGCGAAGGCACATTAATTTTGGAAAACCCAGAAGAACCATTCCAAGGCGGTTTGACAATTGATGCTCAACCAAGAGATAAAAAATTGCAAAGACTAGAAAGTATGTCTGGTGGCGAAAAATCAATTACAGCACTTGCATTTGTATTCGCAATTCAAAAGTACTTACCTGCACCATTCTATGCGTTCGACGAAGTTGACCAAAGTTTAGACGGTATTAACGTAGAAAAATTAGCAAATTTGATTGTAGAACAATCAAAAAATACGCAATTTATAGTAGTTAGCCACCGTAAACCTATGATACAATCAGGTGATAGGATTATTGGGGTAACACAAAAAGAAAAAGGTATAACAAAAATAACAGGATTGTTAAACGACGAGAAATAGATTATGGCAGAAGCATTTATTTATAATAACGTAGAACATAAACCGCAACAGGCAGAAGGTATTGAAATCCTTGTGCAAATGGCGAAATCTGGTAAAATCGACCCTTGGAACATTGATATCATTGATGTTACTGATAAATATTTGTCGCATTTATTTGAAATGAAAGCACAAAACCTTAGAACAACAAGCACTACATTGTTGTTTGCATCAATTCTTTTGAAAATCAAATCAAATGTTCTTGCAGGAATTACAATGGACGATTTTGCAGAGGAAGAAGTTGAAGATGATAGATTTGAAGATGATGCTATCATTGAAGATTACGCACCACCAACAAACAACGTTATTTCGTTTAGCGAGGTTCTACAAAGACGTTCTAGCGTAAAATTAAATCGTAATCGTAACGTTACATTGCAAGATTTGATTAGACAGTTAGAATTTTATCAAAAATTAGAGAAAAAACATTCCCTAAAACAAGCACAAGAAAGAGCAAAAAGACATGTTCGTTCTTATGCAAATTTAACAGCGGAAGACATTGTAAATATTGCACACGAAGAATTTATTGAAAATTCTGTACTTGCAATTCAAGCAAAATTAGAAAAAATCTTCGTAAAAGAAGAAAAAGTTGAAATAAATGAACTTGTTTCAATCGGTATGGATAAAGTTTCAGCATACATTGCAGTTTTATTCTTAACAGCAGACGGAAAATGCGATTTGGAACAAGATAATTTTTACTCAGATTTATACGTGGTGAAAGCAGATGGAACAACTGAAGGCTAGAATTGAAGCCGTGCTTTTCACAACAGGAAAAGCACTTCAAACAGAAGAAATTGCAGAAATATTAGGCGAAGATAATGACCGCATTGAAGAAGCAATGCTAGAACTTATCATGGATTACTCTGCAAGAGAAGGTGCATTAGAAATTGATGACGAAAACGGCTATATTTTGCAAGTAAAAGCAGAACACATGGACATTGTAGAAAAACTTTGCCCAGTAGATTTGAAACCTGCAGTACTTAAAACATTGACCGTAATTGCCCTAAAAGAGCCAATCCGTCAATCGTATTTGAAAGAAATTCGTGGTGCAAATGCTTATGAACACGTAAAAGTTCTTTTAGATATGGATTTGATTTCTCGCCATAAAGATAAAAACGGACGTTCTTTTAATATTAAAACTACTCCAAAATTTGCAGAATATTTCAAATTAAAAGGCGATGCAAAAACTCTTGCAAAGATTTTGGAAGTCGACAAAGGTATTACTGACGACGATGAACCAACTGCAGTTTTAGAAACTCAAAATTCTTCGGAAACAGTTTAAAATATTATTTGCCCATTATCTTCGTGCATGATATAATTTATGTATGAATGGGATAAAAAGTATGACAACTCAAAATCGTCTGATTATTTTAGGGTTGCTATCGACTACGATAGTAATGCTTTGTCTTACTTGCTTTGCCGTAAATAAAATCAAAAAAGACCTTGATTTAGGTTACAAAAACTTTGGGCAAATTATCTCAAAAACACTTGCTATTGAATCAGTTGAGATTACAAAAGATATCCCAGAATTAAGCAAATATGATACCCTACGTTCTCATTCATTATCAATTTTAGGCAGTAATGATGACATTGCTTTCATTGAATTTAAAGACGTAGACTCAAGAACAATTTATTCGAGCGAAGAAGATTACGCAAAAAGAGCAGAAACTGCAAAAATCGTTGTAAGTTCGCCAATGATTTTGAAATATGGAGCAAAATCTCAAACCGTAGGCTCTGTAATTGTTGGTTTGTCAGGTTCTATCATTGGTGAAATTACAGACACAACAACAACTTCGCTTATTATGGTATTTGCCCTAACATGGGGCTTAATCGTTCTTGTAATGCTTGCACACACAATTCTTTCAACTAAAGAATTGAAACTATTACAAGACGGTGTTAATCAAATTTCATCAGGTACTTTCGGTATCAAAGTTGAATCTCAAGGCATGAGCAAAGAAGCAAAACAACTGTTTGATGCGTTTAATGACATGTCTACAAGACTTCACAAATATGAAGAACAAAATGTCGGTCAATTGACATTAGAAAAAAATAAATTAGAAGCAATTTTGACTTGTATCGCAAATGGTGTTGTTGTTTGCGACAATTATGACAATGTAATTTTGATTAACGAACATGCTCAACAACTTTTGGACGTAAAACCAAGCGAAATTTTAAAAACTAAAATTCAACAATATTGCGATACAAACGGTGAAATGTGCTTTAAAGAAAGAATTAACCAGTTTAAAGACACACCGCTAGACGTAATGGAACAACGTCCTTTGGCATTTAATATTGAAGTAAATCAAAGGGTTATAAAAGCCGTAATGTCGCCAATGTTCACTGTTAACAAGGAATATGTTGGCTACATTATCGTATTAATTGACGTTACAAAAGAAAAAGAAATGGATAACCTACGTTCTCACTTCATTTCTAACGTTTCTCACGAATTGAGAACACCTGTAACTGTTCTTAGAAGTTACATCGACACTCTTTACAACTACGGAAACGACTTTGATTTCAATACGCAAAAAGAATTTATCGGTGTAATGAATCAAGAAATCATTCGCTTAAACAGAATGGTTAACGATATTTTAGACTTTTCAAGATACCAATCACAAAACATTAAACTTGAAAAAACAAAACAAGACATTATGCCTGTAATTGAAGACGTTGTCGACGAAATGAAGATTCTTGCATCTGAACACAATTTGACAATTTCTGTAATAAAAGAACCTGATTTGCCTGAAATCCCATTCAACAAAGACAGTATCAGACGTGTAATTGCAAATATTGTGTCAAATGCAATAAAATATTCACCGGACGGAAAACGTATTAAAATCAGAGCAGAACGTGCAAGAGTAGGCGATTACGTCGAAGTTAGCGTAGAGGATCAAGGACAAGGTATTGCAGAAGAATATTTAGACAAAGTATTTGACAGATTCTTTAGAGTAGAAACTCAAACACACTCTATCAAAGGTACTGGACTTGGTTTACACCTTGTAAAAATTTCAGTTGAAAAACACCACCAAGGTCAAGTATTTGTTCATTCAAAACTTGGCGAAGGCTCCACATTTGGCTTTAGATTACCAATCAATCCGCCAGTTGAAGACGAAAACGAACCTGAAAATAGAGATGAAATGCCAACAGAGC
This sequence comes from Alistipes senegalensis, assembly GCA_963620955.1. GTDB lineage: Bacteria > Cyanobacteriota > Vampirovibrionia > Gastranaerophilales > Gastranaerophilaceae > UBA6984. The sequence continues at coordinate 5,652 of CAVFCO010000018.1, forward strand.
AAATCGAAAACAACGAAGTTAAGCAAATCGAAACAGATAACAAAAACACTGACGGCTGGGAAATTTCATTCGAAAAAAGATAGATACATATAAACAAATAAAAAATAAATGCAAATTAAATTAAAAGTTTAGTTGGCATTATTTTTTTGTTTAAATTGCAATACTATAACAAATAAAATTGCCAAAATAATTGTTACAATAGAGGCTATTTGAGGAAGATGAAAAGCACCAACATTTACAATACAATCCAATCTTAGCCCCTCAACCATAAATCTTATTGTTGAATACAAAATCAAATAGCCCGCAAAAATCAAACCATCAATACGATTTTGGAGATTTCTGATGATAAAATATAAAACACATAATGCTAAAATATTCAGAATTGATTCATATAAAAAAGTTGGGTGGAAATATTTGTAGAACTCATACCCGGCAATTCTACTTGCTTCTGGAATAAAAACACCAATAAATTTGCGTGCTGGAAGTCCATAAGCCTCATTATTAAAGAAATTTCCCCAACGTCCAATTGCTTGAGCAAAAAGCAAGCCATAAGCAAAAATATCCATCAATTTTAAAACAGGATACTTTTTAAAATATGCATAAACAACACCAAACAAGACACCACCAATTAATCCGCCGTGGATTGCCAATCCGCCTTGTCTAAAGTTAAAAATTTCGTTCAAATGATGAGAATAATATTCGAAATTTACACCGCAATAATACAATCTTGCAAATAAAAATCCGCCTATTATCGCAACCGTTATGACATCAAATAGTATGTCGGTATCAATTTCCTTGTAGTCTTTTTTTGTAATAAAATACGACAAGTAAAATCCGCCTAATAACGCAAGAGACATACAAATTCCATAGTAATAAATTGGAAACCCTTTGATTGTAAAAGCGATATCAGAGGGTGAAGTTAGAATTATCATAACTAGTTTGTTGCAACACCGGATTCTGAATCTAAAACTTCAAGTTTTGCATTTATTTCATCAATTTTTGCATTAACTTCAGATGCATCTGTTGCAGTTGGTGATAATTCTAAATATTTAGAATAAGCACTTACTGATTCGTTATAATATTTTTTTACATCTTGCATTTCGGCATCTGATGGTTTATATTCGCCATCATCACTTGTGCGTTCTTCTGCATCTTCACTTTGTTCTAGTGCTTCTTTTTGTTCTTTTGTATTGCCAGCAAATAAATCTTTTGCATAGTTTTCATACATTACACCCATTGAGTAATATAATGCAGGATAATCGTTTTTGATAACGATTGCTTTTTCAAAAGTTTCAATTGCTTCCGCATAATCTTCGTTTTCTGTGTAAGCAACTGCTAAGTTATATTGAGTTTCAAAAATACTTCCGTCTAAATCTGCACTTGATTTGAAACGACTAATTGCATTTTCATAATCGCCTTTTTTCATATAATCAAGAGCCTTGTTATTAAGTTCTTGTACAGCCATATTATTAATACATGCTGTTGAAAATACTGCTACAGTTAAAATAGTAATTAAAAATAATGCTTTCTTCATAAGTGTACCCTTTATTAAGTGATGTAATAATAGTTTAAAATAAATTCAAATATTTGGCAATAAAATTACATTTAAGTTACAATAGAGATATAAAAAGGGGACAATTATGTCAGAAGAAAAAGTTGTAAAATTAGGCGAAAGAGCCCACAAAGAACACAAAGAGGCTACTTCAGAAACATCAAACACAACAAACAATGATTTAGTTTATTGTAGTTTTTGCGGAAGACCAAACACAGAAGTGTTAAAAATGGTTAAAGGTCCGGGGGTAAATATTTGTTCAGAATGCACCATGATTGCAGTTCAATATTTAATTCTTAACGACAGAATGCCGTCAGCAGAGGCACAAAAGGTTCTTGATGCAATCTGGAGGATTAGCAAATAATTATGGAACAACTTAACAAAATTCAATT
>CAVFCO010000019.1:0-5550 GCA_963620955.1 Alistipes senegalensis
AGTTCCATACATTTTTTATCTGTGTCATATTAGACTCCTTTCTTTTATTAGTTTCCTAAAAAAGTTTCTTTTAGTCTAATATGTATTTGAACTTGGACAGTTGTTGTCGGTACTGTTTAAATGTTGTTTTTATTCAAAAAACAATTTTCGTCGTGCGAATTTATTACCCCGATTGCTTGCAGGTATGAATAAATTATCGTTGAGCCGACAAATTTCATTCCACGTTTTTGCAAGTCTTTTGATATAGCATCAGAAAGTTTTGATTGGGTAGGTCCAACCTCGTGAAAGATTTCGCCTTGGGTAAAAGTCTTTAAATATCCATAAAAAGAGCCAAATTCTTTTTGTATTTCTCTAAAAATTTTTGAATTATTTATGCTTGCTTTAATTTTTAATTTATTTCGGATAATCCCTTTATTTTCACAGAGTTCAGCGAATTTCTTTTCATCATATTTGCAAATTTTATCTAGGTCAAAATTGTCATAAGCAAGTTTGAAATTTTCTCGCTTATTTAAAACGCATTCCCAAGATAGTCCTGCTTGAAAAGATTCAAGTATAAGCATTTCGTACAAGTATTGCTCATCAAAATTTGGAATACCCCATTCTTTATCGTGGTATTCAATGTATTTTGGATTTTTCAGGTTGCACCATTTACATCTATTCATTTGTTATTTTCCGCAACAATGTTTGAATTTTTTGCCTGAACCACAAGGGCAAGGGGCGTTTCTTTTTGCGTTTGAATAATCCACGTCAGCATGTTTTTCTTGTTCAACAACTATGCCAAGTGTGTTTGTGAATACTTTTGAGTTGTACAAAATCGTTGTTTGCGACAAAATTTTGTGTGCGACGTATTCGTATTTATATTTTACAAACATTTCGTTTAATGACAAATGTTCGCCCAAAACTGAATTTGCAAGGTCTACAAAGTTAGGGTGTATGTCGTAAATTCTTTTGATTATATTTGTTGAAATTGTTGGTGAAGTTACAAAATATTTTATGCAATCTTCTGCACCTTCAATATTTTCAGTAGAATTTTGTTCTAGGATTGTTAAAAGTGTTTTGTAGAAAGGAATTATGTATAAACCATATTCTTTATCATAGATAATTCCTGCATCATAGACTTTTTTGTGTGAAGAAAATCCGTCCAAAGATTTTTCTACAAAATTACTGTAATCATTTTGCAAATCCTTAATTTCAAAATATTTTAGAGTTTCTGGAAGTTCTAATTTATTTTCGATATTTACTGGAGTTCCGTTTTCTACAAAATCATTAAATTGTCCAATAATTTCGTCTGCGTGAGTGCTTGTTGTAACAAGTTCATCAGTATTGAAGGCTTCCATAAATTTTGAATACATAAATTCAATATTTTTTAGAATTTCTTGTTCTTTTTCCGGATTATTTTCATAAACAAGATATGGTTCTTGAATAATTTTTGCCATAGCATAACGCATTGCATCTTCGGATTTGCTTGATGACAAATGTCCTGACATTTCAATTATGTAGAAATTGTTTTTATATTCAAAAATTCTTGCAACGATATATTGACCGATACCAATGCCTCTAAAATCAGTCATTTTAGTCGTAATATTTAGAGTATAATTTTTTTCGTTAAGAAGGTTATAAACTTCAAATCCGTTTTTGATAAGTCTTTTTATTTGAAAAATTGATGTAAAAGATTTTTCCATTGCTTTAGAAATTTCAGTACCTTGAGTTTCGTTATAAAGCATAATAGGGTTTTGTTGTAAATCAGGGATTGAACGTTCAAAAATGTATGTTACGTAATATTCTTTCAATTGCTCGTCTGTAGCATTATACATACCTATCGTTTTTTTGTATTCTGTAAAATCTTCTTTTGTCTTATCGTTTTCTTTTACAAATTTATAAATGTTTTCTAATGTTTGGTGAATTTCGCTATTAATTGTTTGTGTTTCCATTTTTTACCTCTTGTTTTATAAGATTATTAAACTTTAATCAAACTAAAAAAACAATACCGACAGTTGAGGGATTTTTTCATGTTATATTTATATATATACATATAAAATTAACAAGAGGTTAAAATGTTTGATAATTTAAGTGAAAAATTACAAGGAATAATTAGACAACAAACAGGCAAAGAACTTACGCAAGATAATATGCAAGAGGCTTTGCGTGAAATCAGACGTGCTTTATTAGAAGCAGATGTTAACTTGCGAGTTGTAAAGGCTTTTATTTCAAACATCAAAGACCGTGCAGAGGGTGAAAAAGTTCTTGAGGGTGTTGACCCAGTTCAACAATTGGTTAAAATTGTTCACGATGAATTGGTTGAGTTGTTGGGTAAAGAAACTGCACCGCTTAATTTGACAGGACACCCAAGTATAATTATGATGCTAGGTTTGCAAGGTTCTGGTAAAACTACATCAAGTGCAAAATTAGCAGTAAAACTTAAAAAAGAGGGAAAAAATCCATTGTTGGTTGCATGCGACGTTTACCGTCCAGCAGCGATTAAACAATTGCAAACATTAGGCTCTGAAATTGGAAACGAAGTATACGCAGAAGAAGGAGTTACTGATGTTCAATCAATCGTAAGTCATGCTTTAGATTATGCAAAAGAAAAAGGTTTTAATGTTGTAATTCTCGATACAGCGGGTCGTTTGCAAATCGATACAGATATGATGGCTGAATTACTTTTGATTGATAGAATTTTCAATCCGCACGAAAAATTGTTGGTAATTGATTCTATGACTGGTCAAGAGGCTGTAAATGTTGCTGAAAACTTCGATGCACAGTTGAATTTAACTGGTTTAGTTTTAACAAAATTAGACGGTGATTCTCGTGGTGGTGCTGCATTGAGTGTTGTTTACTGTACTAAAAAGCCAATCAAATTAACAGGTACAGGCGAAAAAATTCATGCTCTAGAAGATTTCTACCCTGACAGAATGGCAACACGTATTTTGGGTATGGGCGACATTGTTTCACTTGTTGAACGTGCACAAGAAGTTTTTGATGAAAAAGAAGCAAAAAAACTAGAAGAAAAAATGAAAAAAGCCGAATTTACTTTCGACGATTTTCTTTCAATGCAACGTCAAATGAAAATGTTTGGTTCAATTGACCAAATTCTAGGCATGCTTCCTGGCATGAATTTGAAAAAAGAAGACCGAGATATGATTTCTCACGAGGGTGAAAAACAATTAAAAAGAATTGAAGTATTTATTCAAAGCATGACTCCGGAAGAACGTTCTAACCCACAATTATTGAATTCTAGCCGTAAAAAAAGAATTGCTCAAGGTTCAGGTATTCCTCTTCATGACATCAATATTTTTATCAAACAATTTGACCAAATGCGTGCAATGATGAAAGGTATGAATCAAATGAAAGGCATGTTCGGTAAAATGGGTGGTCTTGGGGTTCAAAAAATGATGCAATCTATGCGTAATTTTAGATAAATTTCAAATTTATCAAAATAAAAGATAGCCCTAATTACTTATTACAAAGAGTGTGTTAATTTGCAGTGAATTTTCTTAATCTATAATTATGAGATTAGGTAAATTGCAATACAAAAAAATGCCACTTGATGAACTTGTAATTCTTGCTCAAAAGTCTGACTACAAAGCCTTAGAAGAACTTATAAAGCGAGAACAAAAGTCTGTTTTTGCTACATTTACCTATTTACACAAAAAAAATGATAATGTTTACGACCTCACTCAAGAGGCTCTTTTACGCATGGCAAAAGGATTACCAAATTTAAAAAATCCTAAATTATTTAAAAGTTGGTTAAATCATATCGTCATGAATTTATTTTATGACAATTTGCGAAAATCAAACCGCATGCCACAAATTATTTCCATTGATGATAACGAGGAAAAAGGGGATAAATACATTACAAATCCTCAAAATTATATTCCAGACAAAAAGTGTAAACCGCTAGAAAAATGCCTTTCAAACGAATTGGATAGGCGAATAAAGCAAGAAATGATGCAATTACCTGATTATTTCAGAGTTCCGATTGTTCTGCGTGAACTTCAAGGACTTTCGTATGACGAAATTGCAGAACTTACACAAACCAATGTTGGTACTGTAAAATCTAGAATTTCAAGAGCAAGAAGCCGTTTGCAAGACGGTCTAAAAGATTATATATAAGGAGAATTTATGGATAATAATTTAACATGCAGTCAGGTGATTGCACTACTTTCTTTTTACGTGCAAGGCAAAACTAATTATCAGGTTACAAACTTTATTCAGGCTCATTTGGCAAAATGTGAATCTTGCAGAAATAAGTACGAAATGATGACAAAAGTTTTTAAGGATTTTTCTGAAGCAAAAAATAAAATTGATGAAGTAGAACTGCCAAAAACGGTTAATTCTTCTTGTTGTGCTGGGTTTAAAGAAAAAATGTCTGCATATTTAGACAGCGAACTTTCTGATGATGAAAATGTTCGCTTTAAAAAGTTTGCAATCTCAAATACTTATGTAAGGAATGAATTAGAGGATATGTACAAGGTCAAAAACGCATTGAATACTTCGTTTGAAAAAACAAAAAATGATTTTAAAGAGGATTTTTCCAAAGATATTATCGTAAAACTTGATATGGAAGATACTGTTTACATGCAAGAACCAATCTTGAAAATAGCATCAATATTTATATTTTTGTTTGTATTTTTATCGGTTGGATTAATCGTTGTTTTTTAGTGTAAAAATATGAAAAATATTGCACTACAGCACAACGCAGGACCAAATGGCATGTGAAATACTCCATCATTTTCTTCTTTTGGAGTGTTGCCTTCAATTGTGTCTTTTATCATCGCTTCGTTAATTTCTGCAAGATTTTTAGGCAAAGATGCAATAACTCTTTGACCTAGCCAAATTCCACTTGCGATTAACAAGATGTTTAAAAAGATTTTTACAGAAAATAAATCACTTTTTGCAAAGTTTAAATATCCGCTATAAACCAATGTTATCAAGACAAACACACAAAATGCAGTTAGTGTATGAAAATCTTTTTTACAGATTAATTTTTTGATGAATACAGGAATAAACATTAAAACTTGTATAGCAATAGCAATAGCGATTATCGGTAAAATGTATTTCCACCCAAAGCATGCTCCTAAAGCCCCTGCAATAAAGATATCACCAACTCCGATAACCATAGTTTTGAAGAATAAATATCCTAAACCGAAATATGCTCCGATAACACCTGCACCAATGACTAAGCCAAAGATTGAAGCCCAAAATGATGTGTGGAAAATCCATGTGTATCCGTCATAAAGATGTCCGAAATTGAAGAAGTTGTATACTAAGCCAAATGTGGCTAAAACGTAACTGTGAACATCAAAAGACACATGTTCTTTTATATCTGTTGTTGAAATGACGATGAATAAAGAAATAAAAATTACTGTGAAAATCGTGTTGAAACTATATCCGAATTTTACAAAACTCATTAAGAATAAATATCCTGTAAGTAACTCTATAATTGGGTATTGAATAGAAATTTTTGTTTTACAGAAAGCACATTTTCCTCTCAAAAATATATAAGATAAAACTGGAATATTATGCCACCATTTTAACGGAGTCTGGCAT
>CAVFCO010000020.1:0-4448 GCA_963620955.1 Alistipes senegalensis
GCGCTGTGTTCAGTATCTAATTGTTTCAAGCGTAATTCTAATTTCTTATCTTGAGTTTGGATGATAGATGTTTGAGCGTTGATTTCTTCTAATTGTTATTGGTATAAATTGGTTTAAAGCGAGTTTCAAGCAATGATGCGGTTTTGAAAAAATTCTTTGTTCAATCAAGTTTTAGAGGACAAAAAATAGGCTTAAATTTATATAAAGAATTCATTCTATTTTGTCAAAATAATGGAATAAAATCTGTCGTTTTAGACACTCCAAAAGTGGCTACAAAATCTCACGAATTTTACTTGAAATCAGGTTTTAAAATCATTGATAAATCTCAATTACCGTTCGATTACAAATATCCTGATAGAGATTCTATTTTAATGCTTTTGACATTAACTTAAATTATCATATCTATATAAAATTTATTCATGAATATTGCCTTATTTTAGTAGTGCCATTACTGCTAAATAGTGTAAAACTGCACCGCCTAGTACAAATAAGTGCCATACTGAGTGCATAAATGGGATTTTCTTTAACAAATAGAAAATACAACCTAATGAATAAACAAAACCACCTGCAAGCAAGTAGTATACAGATGTTGGACAGTATGCCCACATTCTAAATATTAAGAATAGAGAAACCCAACCCATTACAAGGTAAAGTCCAGTGTTTAAGTATTTGAATTTTAATGTAATGCAAGAAAAAACAATTCCCATTGCTGCTAGATACCAAGTTACTGCTAACAATGCTACAGAGTGAGGGAATGGTACAACAAGCATTAATATTGGTGTGTATGTTCCGGCAATTAGTAAAAATATTGCAGAGTGGTCAATTTTTCTAAAAACTTTTTTCGCTGTTTTGTTTACCATTGCGTGGTAACAAGTTGAAGATTGGAACAACAAAATTAATGTTGCACCGTAAATTGAAGTTGTTGCGGTTTGAGTAGGTGATTTAGATGCTACAATCAACAAAACTAAACCGTAAATTGCCATCAGTGTACCAATTGCGTGTGTGAATGCGTTTGCGAATTCTTCAATTGGTGAATATTTTATTTCTTTTTCTTGCATACTGAACCTCATTATTATATATGTTCATTTTCCTATAAATATAAATTTTTTATACCCTTTTATTACAAAAATTTAAAAAAGCCATAAAACTTAGATTAAGTCTTATGGCTTTTTGATATATTTCTGAAATATTATTCGTATCTTTTGAATACCAAAACTGCGTTACAACCACCAAAACCGAATGAGTTTGTCATAACTTTATCGATTTTGTGTTCTCTTGCTTTGTTTGGTACATAATCAAGATTTGCAACTTCTTCGTCTTGGTTTTCCAAGTTGATTGTTGGTGGAACGATGTTGTTTAACAATGTTTTGATTGAAATAATTGCTTCAACCGCACCTGTTGCACCCAAAGAGTGTCCAATCATTGATTTTGTAGAACTTACCAACAAGTTTTTGTTTGTATCTTTGTCGCCGAAAACTTTTTCAATTGCTTTAGATTCAGCAATATCGCCGATGTGAGTTGATGTTCCGTGAGCATTGATGTAAGAAATTTCTTCTTTAGAAACACCTGCATCTTGCATTGCTAAGTTCATTACACCGATTGCACCTTCGCCTTCCAAGTGAGGGCAAACCATATCGTAAGCATCGCAATTTTGACCATATCCGATAATTTCTGCGTAAATTTTTGCATTTCTTTTTAGTGCGTGTTCTAATTCTTCCATTACTAAAATTCCCGCACCTTCACTCATAACAAAGCCATCTCTGTCTTTGTCGTATGGTCTTGAAGCCTTTTGAGGTTCGTCATTACGTTTTGATAATGTTCTTGCACAGTTGAAAGCACCAAGTCCTAAATCGCAAATTGCACCTTCTGTACCACCTGCGATAAGAACGTCTGCTTCGCCGTATTGAATTGCTCTGAAAGCATCGCCGATTGCGTGAGTACCTGTAGCACAAGCAGAAGTTACACATTTGTTTAATCCCTTTAAGCCGTATCTGATAGCGATTACGCCTGATGGCATGTTTGCAATCATCATTGGAACTGTGAATGGAGATGCTTTGCCAAATCCTCTTGAAAGCATTGTATTGTGTGCATCTTCGATAACTTCCATACCGCCAGCACCTGAGCCAACAAGAACACCAATTCTTCTAACATCTTCTTTTTCAAAGTCTAATCCTGAATCATCAATTGCTTCTTTTGCTGCTGCAACTGCAAATAAAATTTGTTTTGAGTATCTTTTTACTTCTTTCGGATTTCCTAGAAATTCTTTGTCAAATTCAGGAACTTCACCACCGATATTAACGGTATGTTTTTCTAAATCAACCTGTGTAAGAGTTCTGATTGCACTTTTACCCTCAATCAAGTTGTTCCATAATAAATCACAGCCAAGTCCGTACGGAGTAACTGCTCCCATACCTGTTATTACTACTCTTTTCATATTCCCAACCTTATATTTCTTTTCGTGTCTAAAGTTTAACCGTTAATTAGCGTAACATCACGAGAAATTTTTGTCAACTTTGCAAAATCTTACAGTTATGACAATTTTCTAATCATTTCGTGTGCCTCTTCAAAGTCTGGGAAGATTTCCACGGATTTTTCTAATTGTTCGATTGCTTTATCTTTGTCGCCAATTTGTTCGTAACATTTTGCACTGTTTAAAAGAAGCATCGTGTTGTTTTTGTTGCTTTCTAATATTTTTAGAAACAATTGGTTTGCTTGTACAAAATTACCCAAATTGAAGTAGCATAGTGCTAAAATGTTTTCTATTTCATCATTTGGATTAATTTCGTAGGCTTTTACAAGATAAAGTTTTGCATTGTCGTAATCTTTGCACAAGAATGCAGATTTACCTAGTAAAAATAAGATAAAATCATTTGTAGGTGCTTTTGCAAGTGCTTTTAGAAGCATTGAATATGCTGCTTCATTGTCGTTAAATGACATTTTATTTTTTGCTGCAAAAGTCAAGAAATTTGGATTTTCAGGTTCCATAGAAAGTGCATATTTATACATTTCTTCAGCCTTTGCAAAATCACTTACTGCGTGCAAGTAGTTTGCATATTCAAATACGATATCCTTGTTTTCCGGATCAAGTTTGTATGCTGTTTCAAATTCGTCTTTTGCATAATCAAATAGACGTTTTGTTAAATAAATTACCCCCAAATCTTTGTGTGTTTTTGCAGAATTTGGATTTAATGCTAAAACTTTTTTGAAAATCTTTTCTGCATGGTCGTAATCTTTTGTTTGCATACAAAGCATTGCATATTCATAGTAAATATCAGGTGTTACTGCACCTTGAAGAATTATTTTTTCGTACAATTCTTTTGCTTCTTCAACTTCATTCATTTTTAAATAAATAGATGCAAGTTTTTGAATCATCATAACGGCTTTTGGATTTGTTTCGATAATTCCCTTTAATATTTTTATTGCTGCTTTTAAATCTCCTAAAACTTCGTAGCAACAAGCCAAGTTGTATTTGAAGTTTGTTTTTTGAGGATATTTTTCTGAAAGCATAATATAATGTGTGATTGCCGAATCATAACGTTTTGCTTTAAATTCACACAATGCTAATGACACAATGTAGTTATCTAAAGGCTCTACTTCATAGGCTTTTTCAAACATTTCACAAGCCAATTCAAATTTGCTTTGAAGTTGCAAAATAGAACCCATGTTGTAATAAGTTAACGAGTTAGAACTATCGATTTCCGCGGCTTTTTTATAGTTTTCAAGTGCCTTGTCGTAGTTTGCCATTGTGATATACGCAGTGCCTAAATTGTTGTAAATTTGTGCGTGATCAGGTTTTAACTCGATTGCTTTTTCAAAATATTCGATACTTTCTTTAAATCTTTTTGTTGCGATGTAAGAAGTTCCGATTAAGAAGTAGAATTGATATTCTTCAGGGTCTAATTCAATACCTTTTTTAGCCAATTCAATCGCTTTATCTTCTTCTTTTGTTCGCATATAAACAACAGCAAGGTTTTTGTATGCCTCAATATAGTTTTCTCTTAGGTTTATAACTTCTTGATATGCAGTTTTTGCGTGCAAGTAGTCTTCTAAATTATCGTAGCAATTTGCTAGATAAAACCAACTAGTAGCATCATCAGGTGCATATTTTACAACTGTTTCAAAATTAATACGCCCTTGTTCATATAATTCAAGGTTTAAGTTGCAAAGTCCCAACATTTTTAATGCTTCAACATTAAACTCGTCGTCTTTTAATAATTCTTCTAATTTAACTTTTGCTTGTGCAAAATCTTTTTCACCAATAATTTGGTTAATTTCATCTAAATTCATTTTATCCATAGTTAAATTATATTACAAAAAAATAAGCATGTCGTTATTTTTGTGTTAATATTATGTCATGGGATAAGGAGAATAGTTGTGACTCAACAAAATATGTTTTCAGAAGGAAATATTGTTCCTGTAAATATTAGAGAAGAAATGAAACGTTCATA
>CAVFCO010000021.1:0-8339 GCA_963620955.1 Alistipes senegalensis
ATCTTGCTTGTGATGCTGACATACCCATAAGCGTTTCTCCTTATGACAGATTTCCCTTACCTTACATTCTTTATATCGGCTAAAATCATGATTACTTTAATGTTTTAGAGGTTTTTGTTACAATACTTTACAATTTTGAACCCAAATAAAAAACTCCAACGAGTTATTGGAGTCTTTTATTCTTTATATATTTTTGATTATTTTGCTAATAATGCTAATTTTGAACCAGTTTCAACATTTTGTTTTTGTTGATATGGATTTGTTGCAAATTTGAATTGCGGATTATACATTACTCTTGATTTTGGAGATTGTTTTTCAGGTACTGAGTATAAAATTAATGTGCTATTATACATATCAACTTTATTATCTTCTCTGTATTTTCCAGTTTTTGTAACATATTGATAATCTTCTTCGTTATTGAAACGTTTAATGAAGTAATTACCTTTATCTTCGCAAACTTTATAAACAGATTTATCTCTGTTATCAGCATTTCTGAATGTTGTACCTACTTGCAAACCACCTTTCAAACCAACTTTATCGTTGTTTGTTGTGTGTAGAGAAATACTATCCAATTTTACATGAGTTGGAACATATTCTGCTTCTTTATCAAGGTTAACGTTATTTGCATTGAATAAAGAAATTGCCATTGTGCCGTCTGCAGATTGTCTTAAGATTGCAGAAACAGGTTTGCCTGTATTAACATCGTGGTGCAAGTCTAAAGTAAATGGAGCACCGTCGTTCAAGGCTTTCAATTCTGGACGATTTCTTAGAGCCATTGTTTCGTTCATTTCATTATAGAAATCTTTGATAAATTGTTTGTTATTATCGTTTAACCATTCCCAATGAAGAGCATTTCTGTTTTGAATATAAACGTTTTTCGCTTTTTCTTCGTAGCCTGTTAAACCTAATTCATCACCGGCATACATTGTTGGGTTACCTGGTAAACTTACCAAAAATCCCATCATTGCTTTAAATTTGCTCATGCCAGGTTTCAAGATAGTTTCGAATGTTGCGTTGAACAATTTACCTTTTTCGTCGTTGCTTAATTTTAAACCGTGTTTCTTTTCTGCTTGAGTTAAAACAGATTTGATAGTAACATCAATTGGTTTTGTACCGAATGCATCTGCTGAGAATTCTTTGTCTAAGAATTTACCTGATGCTAAATCTGCAACAGATTTACTTAAAGCAGAGAATACTTCATCTTTTCTTTGAGATGGAGGGAATACTTTTCCTAAAGCCTTACCAAATCCACCTTTGATAGCATCGCCCATTGCAATTGCTTTGTTACTTACTTTGTTGAAATCAATACTGTTGATATCATTGTCTGTAACTTGGCTATACATTTTGTCTTTTAAAACAGCAGTTGCGATTTTTTTGTGGTTGTAATTATCAGCAAAGTTAGTGTGGAACAATTCCATATCTAAAGATAGTGTGTGTAACATTCTTGGTTTATCGTGGTTACCAACGAATGTGTAAGAATAAAGAATTGAATCTAATGGTGCTGAATTTAAGTAATTATCGCCACCTACCATTTTATCAAATATTTTGCGTTCTCTACCATTTTGGTCAATTGAAACACCTGTTGTAATATCTTTGTTGAAGATATTTGCAACATCAGTAAAGAAATAAGAATAGTTTGCAATACTTGTCATGCCTGCTTCTTGGTGTAATTTCATAACGGCATCTTTTGCAGTTGAGAATTTACCAGAATTGTCGTGTAAAGCAAATTCGTCTGTAACTTCTGCTACCATATAAGCATTTGGATTTTCACCGATAACACCTTTAGAGAAGTTTCTCCAAAAATCTACTACACTTGACCATTCATCTTTGAAGTTAGCATTTCCATTTCTTAATGCGTCCATATCAGCAATATCTTTTGCTGCGTCAATACGCCAATCAAGACCTGCATTGTTTCTATCTACAATCATTTCTGCTAAAGCAAAACTGTTTTCATTTAATCCTTGCAAACGTTTTGTTACTGCATTTGTAAGTTTTTCTTTATCTTGAGAAGAAATATTTCTAACACCTGATTTCAAATGTTTTACTAACAAGTTTGCTTCATCTTCCGGAGAATCTGCTAAAATTCCCATTGAGGCTAAAGTTGTTTCTTCTTTCATCTTGTCATAGTTGTAAGAAACAGTTCCGTCTTGGTTATATTTAACTTCTGATTTTGGTGCTACTGCTTTAACTAAAGCAAATTTCACAATATCTTGGTTAACTAAAGGTAAAACATATTTACCTAATTTTGAAACTTTATTTCCTTCAAATAATTTTCCGCCTAAGTTTTTATTTACTTGTTGCATTACATCATTTGTAAATGTATATAATTCATTTGTAAATAAAGTATCTGCTTTTTTGTATGTATCTTTGTTTTCAGCGGTTACTTGTGGATTACCAGCCTTAAACATTTCGTATCTAGACATACCAATTTGATTTGCTTTAGAGGCTCTGTTTGTTACAAGAGAAGAACCTAAAACGGCAACTGTATCATCAGCAAATTCAATTGAATCAAGAGGTAAAGACATTACAGATTGAAGAGTTAATTCTTTGTAATCGCTTGTAACTTTTGATGTTTTTGATTCATATTCACCGTTGATTACATTTTTTACAATGTTTTCTGTAATATCGTTGTTTGCAGGAAGTTCGCCTTTATTTGTTAACTCGTTAATTTGAGCCATTGCTTTTTTAGGGTCAGAACTTACATTTTTCAAAGATTGTGCAACGTATTCATTTAAAATATCGTTTGTTTTTCTTGTCCAATATTTACCAGAATTTACTACATAATCTTGTGCTTCAAAGTTTTTCGCTTTGATTTTTGCAGTTTGATATTCTTTGTCGTGCGGATCTAAATTTTCTAAACGTTTTGTATCGGCATGAGAGAATACAAAGTTTAATTTTGCAATATCTGTATTGGCGTCCCAAGTTTCAAAACCGTTTTCATATTTGTCTTCAAGAACGTAAGATTCTGATTGAGTTAAGAATTTTGCAGCCAATGGTTGGTCTAACATAATTTTCTTGTCTGCGTTCTTGTTATATGCATTCAAGTTTTTAACGTTTTTATTGTAAGTTTCTGGATTAATTTCAAATGAATAAGGAACAACAGTATCGTTATGATTGTTGATATCATAAGCATTTCCTGTATCTAACTTGTCATAAGATTTGATAAGATTTTTTGTATCTTTTTTATCCACTTCTGAAACTAATCTGCTATCATAAATTTGAACAAAAGTTGGCTTTTTAGAATCATATTCAGGGTTTTTAGATGATTTGATTTGACCATCTTCGGCTTGTTCATATTTATATGGAGAGTTTACAATTTTGTGTTGTACATAATCTTTGTTTTTTGCAAAAATACCCATTGATAAAGGTCCTGATTGCAAACCACTTGCTCTAAACCAGTTGTAATAAGGTGATTTTTCACCCCATTTAAGCATGTGTTTAAAGTGAACTCCTTCTAAACCTTCGTTTACAAACGCACCGTCAGAAACAAAGTTTATGCCATTTTTAAATAATTTCTTTTGTAAAGATGCATAATTATCAATGTTGCCAATTGAATTTGACATTTGCATACAGTTTTTATTCCAATAACTGTGTGAAGATAGGCTATCATCAGTAAAAATAGGTGTAGAAACGATTCTTGAATAGCCAGCCTTTTTCAATTTATCAACATTTGCTTCAATACCTGCTAAATTACCACCCATTTTATTTGAGAAAGTTTTAGTAGCATATTTTGCTTTTTCTTGAACATTTTTGTTTAAAGTTGGTTTACCTTTTTCATCGTAAACCCAACCAACTGCATAAGAATCAGGTAATGCCAAAGTCATAGAACCACCTTTAGAAACCTGTGTTCCATCTTGCATTACAAGGTTAAATTTATCGAAATTACCATTCTTTGAATAGTCGATTACAGAACCAGCATCAACTTGGTAGAACGATTTTGAATTATCTCTTTTATCAACTAATTTGTATCTATAAGCAAACGGTGCTTTGTTTTCCAAATCGTCATAAGCATAACCCATGTCAATTTTTACACCACCATTATTCAATTTTACTGATTTAACACCTAAATCAGTATTTTCAAGCATTTTATCTACGTTGTAATTATCGTTTTTATCCTTTTTAACGCTAAAAACTTCCAAATAACAGTCGTATTTGTTGCTGTCATGTGGAAAGTTAAATTCGTATTCTTGTGTACCATTTTCAGATTTTTTATGGTTAAAACCTTTAAAACTAACCGCTTTAGCCGGCTTGAAAATGTCAAAATTAACTTTCATTTTTATTCCTTACACACTATCTTTCCTTAATTATAAGACAACTGATAAAAATATTTTGCTAGGTCATGTTCCTTTTGTTACAAAATGTTTACACACTTTTTTATTTACTTTTTTTAATAGTTAGCCTTTTTTGAAAAAATATGCAAAAATTATATTAGCAAAGGGGGATTTTGTGAATTTTACTGCAATATTTGCACTATTTTTCGGTGTATCTTTAATTTTTATAAGCCAAAAAATCGACGGAGGGTCATTGAGCCTTTTGATTCAGCCTGCCGCATTTTGCATAGTTATCGGTGGAACTTTTTGTGCTTCACTTTTAAATTTCAACTTTGCAACTTTAGTTAACGCATTCAAAAATATAAATCTTGTTTTTCAAAAACATAACGATAATTCAACAAAAATTATTTCAGAGATAATTCAAATTGCATATTTTGCACGTAGGAACGGACTTTTTGCAGTACAAGAGGTTTTACCAAATGTTTCTGAACCGTTTTTAGCAAGAGGGATTCAACTTGCAATTGATGTAGAAAATCCATCGTTAGTTTACGATATTCTTTCTGCTGAAATTTCCTACGAAGAAGAGGAAGAATTAATTTCATCAAGAGTTTTTGAAGCCTTGGGTGGCTACGCACCAACTTTTGGTGTTGTAGGTGCAGTAATGGGCTTAATCAGAGTAATGCAAGATATAAGAAATCTTGATGTTGTCGGTGTTGGTATTGCAACCGCATTCGTTGCGACACTTTATGGGGTTGCATTTGCAAACCTTGTATTCTTACCTATCGCCGGAAACTTGAAACAAAAAACAAGAGAAAAAATCTTGCTAAAAGAAATAATGTTACAAGGAATTATCTCTATTCAAATGCAAGAAAATCCGACAATTATTGAAGAAAAACTTATAAGTTATTTAAAATTTCACCACAAATCAACTCGATTGGAGGATAGAAGATAGTGCGAAACGATTACTATTCTCATTCCAAAGACTATATAAATCGTTGGGTAGTATCTTACGCAGATTTAGTAACCATGCTTTTGGCATTGTTCATGGTTTTGTTTGCAGTATCTCAAAATGTTACGAAATATCAAGCAAAAATGATTGAAGAACATCATTTGAACGTGCCAGAAAACCTTGCTATAGAACAAGTTGAGCAGTTAGAAGAATTAAAAACACTGTTTAGCGAGAGTATTTCACAAAATAAAAACATAACATATCTCAAAGAGGGACGTGGACTTGTTATTAGGTTAAATAATTCCGTGCTTTTTGATGAAGGTTCTGCTATAATAAAAAGTGAAGCATTGAAAACTATTGATGAAATCATTGATACGATTTCAAAAATAGATAATAATATTCTAGTAGAAGGTCATACGGATTCAACTCCGATTAGCAATGCTAAATATCCTTCAAACTGGGAATTATCAACAGCAAGAGCCACAAATATCATTGCATATATGCTAAAATCAAAGAAAATTGACCCAAAAAGATTATCTGCAGTAGGTTATGGAGAATATATGCCAGTGGCTGATAATACATCAATTGGTGGAAGATTATTGAACCGTAGAGTTGATATAATTATTTTGAAAAAGTAAAATTTGGAGATTACCATGGCAAAACCAAACAACAATAAAGATATGAAACCAAAAGAAAATAATGAACTTGTAAAAGTACCTTTAGACAATAATCTAAAGTTAGTTTTAATCAATATTCTATCAACAATATTGATTTGTGTACTTTTAATCGGTGTAAATTATTTCCTACAGGCTAATTTATTAAATAAAAAATTAGCGGACATTTCAACAGAACAAAATCCTGATGAAGATGTTATTACTGAAGAGGAAGAAGTTCAAAAAGGTATCATTGTTGATTTGGGCGATTTTATCTTAAACTTGAACGACCAATCTCAAAAGAAATATTTAAAAGTCAATGTAGCATTGGAACTTACAAGAATTCCTACAGACTATGATTTTTCAAAACCACCTGAAAAGAAAAGCGGTCATGGTTCTGACGATGAGGACCCTATGAAAATGATTGAATTAGAAATGGCTCAATATAAACCTGCAATTAGAGATGCCGTTATCAGTAACTTCTCTAGCAAAACAGCCGATGAAGTTTTGACTGCAGCAGGAAAAGAACTTGTTAAAGAACAAATTACAGAAGACGTAAATGCTATTTTTGCAGGCGAACGTGAAGTAATCAGAGTAAGTTTCGGACAATTCATTATTCAATAATGAGGTAAAATGACAGATTATCAAGGACAAACAAATAATTATTCAATGTCCACATCAGGTACAAGCGATGTGGATTTGAGTGTGTTTGCAGATGAATCTTCAGATGCTTTAAGAAAAGGTTACAAGTTATATAACTTCAGAAGACCTGATAAGTTCTCAAAAGAACACTTAAGAGCATTGCAAGATGTTCACAGAGAATTTTCACGTCAATTATCTCTAGTTTTGACTGCATATTTGCGTATGCGTATTGAGATTGAAGTTGTTTCAACCGACCAATTAACTTACGATGAATTTATTCGTTCTATGCCATCACCAATGACCGTTGGTATTTTTGAATTAAACCCATTACCAGGGCAAATCCTTTTGGGTGTAAGTTTTGAAATCCTTTCTGTAATCGTAGACCGTATGCTAGGCGGACTTGGTTTAAGCGAAAACCGTCAAAGAGAACTTACAGATATTGAAGAAGCCTTGGCAAAAAAAGTTATTGAAAGAATTGTTAAAAACTTGGAAACTGCTTGGAGTAACATCGTTCCAGTTCAAGGGCAAGTTGTTGGCTTGGATAACAACTACCAAACAGTACAAGTTGCAGCAACAGGTGAAATCGTTGCGTTAATTACATTTGAAATACAAATTGCAGGAAAACATTTCGGCTTGATGTCATTATGTTTCCCATACCCTGTATTGGAAACAGTTTTGGCAAACTTGTCAACTCAACACATTTTCCAAGCAAAAGGTATTATCGCAACAACAGAAGAACGTCAAAAAATGATTCAAAAATTGAATACATCAAATGTTGATTTGAGTGTAATTTTTGATTCTACAGATATCACTCTTGGTGAATTTTTAGACCTAAAAGAGGGCGATATCATTAAACTTGATACAAAAACAACTGATGATTTGATTGTAAAAGTAAACGGTGAGAAAAAATATTTTGCTCGCCCTGGAACTTTAAACAACAAAGTTAGTGTAAAGATTACAGAAGAATACGATCATCAAAAAGACTTGTTAAAACACTATTATGATAAAGATAAACTATAAGAAAGGGAATCATTGATGTTTGAAAATGATGACGATTTAGAAAATATTAAACCTGAGTTATCAGCAGAAGACAATAACGAACCTGAAATTATTGCCAATGATGATGAAGATGCATCAGTAGAAAATAATAATGAAGAACAAAAACCTGATATGTCATTAGATGATATCTTTGCAGACATTCCTCCAATGCCAGAAGGTTATGAAGAAACTTTGGACTTGAACCCTAAGTTTGAAGCACCAAATGATGAACCCGAACAAGAAAACGTTTTTGGACAAGATTTTAGTCATGACTTTAGCAATGATACAGACCAACCTGTTTCACACGATGATGAAACAGTAACTGTTCAACCTGTAAAATTTGCTTCATTCGATGAACAAAAAAGTGCATCAGGCGACGCATCTAAAAACTTGGATAACTTGTTAGATATCAAATTACAATTGACAGTAGAACTTGGTAGAACAACACTTCCTGTTAAAAAAGTTTTGGAATTAACAAGAGGTTCAATCATTGAATTGGATAAAATTGCAGGTGAACCTGTAGAACTTTATGCAAACGGAAAATTGATTGCTCACGGCGAAGTTGTAGTAATTGAAGATAATTTCGGACTAAGAGTAACAAGCATGACAGAACCTGAAAACAGATTGAATGGTCTACAATAAAAAAAGACTTGATATTTATTTGTTTTCATGGCAGAATAAATTTACAGCCGAAAGGTTGTAAACTTCATAAAAAAACTTCGTAAAATACTAAATGGCAAGATAGCTCAGCTGGTGAGAGCGCTCGGCTCATACCCGGGAGGTCCT
>CAVFCO010000022.1:0-3889 GCA_963620955.1 Alistipes senegalensis
GATTTAAGACAATATCCATTTTGTCGTACAAATCTTTAATAGAAACATCTTTTGTTCCTTCAAATAAGTTTTTGAATTTATCAAAAATATTTTTCATATGCAAATTAAAGCATACCGACAAAAAAATGTAAATATCAAAAATTAAAAAATGTTAACATTACACCAGAAAAAGGCAATATTTTTTCTTGATTGTTATTTAATAGTTATCGGTATAAAGAAAAAGGAAAAGAGCATGTCAAACGAAGTTGGAAGTATAACAGGACAACAAATTAAAAGAAGACAAGAAAATACACCCACAACTCAAACAGAATCTGGGCAAACGATAGAAGTATTTGCATCAGACAATGTTAGTGCAAGAGTTAACCTTAATGCAGAAGAGGGAAACTCTCTATTTGCAAACACAACTCTTAACGCAACGGCAGAGAATGGAACTATTCTTGAAACCGACGAAACTAAAGCAAGAGCAATTTCTGAACTTCCAGAGGATCTTGCAAAATTATATCCAAAAGAAGAAGACCAAAAAGCACTAAAAACACTTACAGAAGCACAACTTGAACAAGCACGAAAACTTACAGACACAAAAATTCCTGCTCAAAATATTGTTCAAATTGTAAAAATATTTAAGCCTGAACAAGTTGATACAATTAAAAGACAAGCAACTGAAATGGAAGAAATGTCAGGCGGTAAAGATAAAGTTTACTTAATGGCGGTTACAAATGATAAATATGACAGGTCTGCGTTCAATTTAACTTCGCTAGATTTCAGCATGAATTTGAGAACAAATGTTCTAAATTCAGATTTGAGTGTTCGTTCGATTGAACAACTTACAGAGTCAACAACAGAAGACGGCAAAAAATATCGTGAACGTGAAGCATACGATTTAGGTACAAACACCGTTTCAAAAACAAGATACGACCAAAACGAAGACGAAATGTTTGTTGCAAATTATGAAATTCGTTCAAAAATTAAAGAGGACGGAAGCATGATTTCAAGAGAATACATTAGACCGTCTAAAGTTGCTGGCATGTACGATATTGACACACTTACAGAAGACGGAAATACTCAAGTAAGTAAAACAAAACAAAAGAAAAGCGGTAAAACAACTGTTCGCCGTAATATGGAATCTCCTGACGGAACAAAAACAGAATATCTTTACAGAGATGACCCAAAAGGCAATCGTTATATGCGATACAAAATTACAGACGAAAACGGTAATGTTTTAATGAACAATACAAAAACGTTCAAAGTAATTGATGATAGTACTTTCCAATCAACATTTAACGATAAAAGTTACACTATGAGCATACATGACAATGTTTTGACTATTCAAAATGATAACGATGAAAACGAAACATCTCAAATTGATTTGAATTCAATTCAAGGAAATAAAGAGGCATTAATTCCAATCCTGAAACAAATGTCAGGCGACCAATTGATTGCTTTGAGCAAAACTACTGACAAACTTGTAGGTATCGACAAAGTTATTGAATCTTATTATTCAGCAAAAGAACACGTGATAAATTCTGGTGATGATATGTTCGTTGTGTTACACGAGGAAGGACACGCAAAAGACTTCCAAACATTGAACATCTTTAACCCTGTTGATACTGAAAAATCCATGATTTCAAGAGATAAAGAATTAACTGAAATCTTTGAAAAAGAAAAAGCGTCATTCTATCAAGCATTCCCTGATGCACAAAGAGAACATGTTGATTACTTCACAAACATAATCACGCACTACGGTGGAAAAATGGGCGGTATTCAAGAAACAGTTGCCGAAAGTAACGCAATACTTGAAACACCACGTTCACATAAAGATTTAGGACTTAGAAATCAATATTTACAACAATACTTCCCTAAAACAATTGCAAAATTGAATACTTTACTTTCTGAAAGCAGAGATAGGGCAGAACAAAAAATTGTATTTAAGTTGCCTAAATTGGATATTCCGGAATTTAAAATACCAAAAGTTCCATTCCCATCAAGTCCAGCTCAAACAGAAAACGAAACAAATTCATAAACAAAAAATCCCAAGAAGTAAATCTTGGGATTTTTTTATTGAGTTAAGAATTAATCTTTTTTAGTTTTTGTTGAGCAAGAATTTTTCTTGTCGTTCCATTCCCAACCGTTTTGAACACAAGTTTGTTTGTTTATAACAACCTTGCCAGAAACAGTTTTAACTTCTGCACCCTCTTTGCAAGAACCCATTGTAACACACATACCATCGCCGATATTTGGCAAGAATTGTGGTAAACAGCACCACAAAGCAAGCAATAGAACCAAAATTAATAATGCGATATTTCTTAAAAATTTAAGAAATGCTGAAAACCACATAATTACCAAAATCACAACTGAACATGCTAAATATGTGAAAACTTGGTTCCAATCTGCGTTTGGAGTTTGGAATGCGTTAATAATTGTCATTACGTTCCAATATAAAATAAAGATTGAAAATGCTGTGTTAAATATTGAAAGGGCTAAGTTTTTAACCATATTTTTAATAAAATTCACGATATCCTCCTTTGACAAAATAATTATACTTCAAAGTTAAAAACAAAAGTAAAAAATCGTTAAAATATTTTAAATAAAATTGAAGAAAAGTCCCAAACAGTTTATACTTAATATCATTGAACAAAGGAAGTAGGTATGACAGCAGTAGAACAAAAACCAGTAATTAAGCCAAACGCAAGGCAACAAGAAGCAATTGATACATTAAAAGGTCAAATAATGTTACTTGCTGGCCCTGGAACTGGTAAAACATTCACTGTAATTAACAGAATTGAAAAAATGCTTACTGACGGAATAAATCCATCGTCAATTTTGTGTTTAACCTTTTCTGATGCTGCAGCAACTGAAATGCGACAAAGACTTATCAAAAAAATGGGAGTAGTTGCAACCCAAGTAGATGTTTACACTTACCACTCTTTTTGTAATGACATTATTAAACAATACCCTGAACAATTCAGTCTTTCAGCAGGTGTTAGCCTAATTGACGATACGCAAAAATTAGAACTTATAAAACAAACTATTGATAAAGTTAATCCTCAACATTTTATTCCAAACCGTGGAAATAAATACCAATTAGCGAAAAACTTTATTGACCACGTTGCACATTTAAAATCTTTAAGAATTACAAAAGAAGAATATTTGAAATGTATTAAAACAAATCCAACTCTTTTGCAAAGGATTAATGAACTTGAAGCAGAAATTGCAGAAAGACTTTTGGCAGGCAAAACTCAAAACAAAATGCGTCTTGATGAGATTGAAAAAATCAAATTAAACATAGAAAAAGCCAAAGATTTATGGGAAATTTATGAAACATATTCAAAATTGATGATTGATAACAACCTAATCGATTTTTCAGATATGATTGGATTTGTGCTTGATGCATTTGAAGAAGATTCTATTTTCAGAAAAGAAGTTTCAAACAAATATTCATACTTTTTAGTCGACGAATACCAAGATACAAATAACTTGCAGAACGAAATCATTTTCAATCTGACAGATGCAAACGACGAGCAAAATTTGTTTGTTGTAGGCGACGATGACCAAACAATTTACGGATTTCAAGGTGCAAGCAACGACACAATCGAAAACTTTTTGACAAAATATCCCCAAACAAAAGTTATCTGTCTTGAAGAAAACAACCGCTCGACTCAGTCAATATTGGATTTTAGTTACAAAGTTGTATCACAAGACAAATCAAGATTGGAAAACAACGAAAAATTCTCAAAAAAATACAATATTTCAAAAAAACTAACCGCAAAAAATCCAAAAATAACGATAAAAGATAAAAAAATTAATTATTACCACTTTGGCGAAACATTGCAAGAATTCAATAAAATTGCGGAAGATATTCAAAATTTAGTAAACTCTGAAAATTGTCCTG
>CAVFCO010000023.1:0-3376 GCA_963620955.1 Alistipes senegalensis
AAAATTTTTCACAAAAAACTGCTATACTATAAATGTAGAATGAAGTGTTAAATTTACACTCAAATTAGGAAGGAACATTTTATGAAAATTAATTCAGTAGCGACCCAACCGAATTTCACTGCTAAAGTTAAAAACAACGATTTTATGCAAAATTACGTTAAAAATTCTAGCAAAAACCGTTTAGAAAACTTGAAAGAGTCATTAAATGAGTTAAAAAATGTTTATCCAGAGGACACTTTAGAAATCAGTCGCAACAAAAAAGGTGGCTTTGACGTTAAAAACGAAACAAAAAATACATCAGTATCATTCGGTGCAGAAAAAGCAACTGTTATGACTGCAGAATCACCACTTGAAGTACTATTACCATTAAGTTTGCCAAAATTATTGAAGAATATTGCAACAAAAGGAACTGATGCTTATAACAAAGTTTTCAACACAAACGAAAAATCTGCTGATGAAGTAAAGACAACTCCAAAAGCAAACAAAACAACAACACAAGAGCAAAAAGCAGTTTTAGATATGCTTGCATAGTTTATAAAAATAATCATTAAAGAGAAAAGCGAAATTCAAAATTGAACTTCGCTTTTTTATTATTTTAAAATTAACTTTCGTGTAATACGATATTACCAGTTTCCAAGGTTTTTTTCACATCAATAATTCTTTGATTTGAACTACCAACCCAATGAAGATTGTTATCGTTCAGTTTTTTTATAAATTCGCCGTCTATTAAAACGTCAATATTGTCAATTCCGTCCAAATGGCAAACTTGTTCCCATCTGTATCCTGTATACAACCAAATTGTTTTTTCAGGTAATTCGTCTTTTACTCTTTGAATTAATCTGAAAATTTCAGAGCGGTTGTTTGGAAACAATGGGTCGCCACCGCTGAAAGTTATGCCTGTAATCGCAGGTTTTGACAAGGCTTCAAAAAGTTCATCTTCTGCTTCTTTGTCAAATGGAATACCGCCATTTTCGTCCCAAGTAATCGGATTTTGGCATTCAGGACATTTATGGTTACAACCTGCCACCCAAAGAACAGTTCTTAAACCGTCGCCATTAAGCATATCTTCTTTTGTAATATTGTGATAATTCATTAATCTCTTTTAAATCCTGTCTTTTTATAATTATGGGTTTTGATTTTTAATCAAAACCCATTAAATTTTACTTGCGTACTCTTGCTCGTTCCTAGTGGGTTGACATCAGTTCTTTTCCACCCTCGCATTAAACGCAACCGTTCACAATTAAAACGCAAACTACAACCGTTTCCGTTTGTAATTGTTCACCTTTCGCTTCGCTCATTGCTCTGCTCGGGTGACTACATACTTACTCTGTCTTTGATTTCTTCCATTTTTGCTTCGTTTAAGCGAGTATCACCTTTAACTCTTGAATATGACAAGTAGCCGTTCATTCTATCAATTTTTGTTAGGTTTTTGCTACCGCATTTTGGACAAACATCCATATTCAATTCTTGGTGTCCACAATCATCGCAATAAGAAAGAGATAAGTTTACACCTTCATAGAAACCTTTATCCATTGCTCTTTTGATTAAAGTTTCGATTGCTTTTGTATTGTAAGAAATTGGATATTTTACGTATTGAATTTTTCCACCGTTTAGAAGTTCCCAGAAACGACCTTCTAAATCTTGTTTTTGTAAAGGTCCAATTTTTTCTGAAACGTGGCAGTGGAAACTGTTTGAAACGTAACCTTTGTCTGAAACTTTTTCAACTACGCCGTATTTTTTACGGAATTGTTTAACTTGTAAACCGCAAAGATTTTCTGCCGGAGTACCATAAATTGCATATAAGTTTCCGTCTTCTTCTTTGAATTGGTTTACTTTTTTGTTAATGTATTCCATTACTTCAAGTGCAAATTGACCGTCTTCTACAAGAGATTTTCCGTTGTACAATTCTTGTAATTCGTTCAATGCAGTGATACCAAATGATGCAGTTGAAGATTTTAATACAGGTTTAATTTTGTCATGCAATCCTAAGTGTCCGCCGTAGAAACCACCTTCGCAGAAACCTAAAGGATTGATTGATGCTCTCATTTCACCTAGGTAATCGTAAGTTCTTTTGTGTAAACTTCTAATCATTTCCATGTAGTAGTCTAAAACTTCATAGAAATCTTTACCTTCTTTTTGTGCTTTTGCATAAATCATTGGTAAGTGTAAACTGATTGCACCAATGTTAAATCTACCTACGAAAACTGGAGTATCGTTTTCATCTGCAGGTTTCATTCCGCCTCTTTCATACCAAGGAGATAAGAATGCTCTGCAACCCATTGGAGAAATAACTTTTTTGTATTTTTTGTACATGCTTGCAATGTAGCCTTCGCCTGTCATTGACAACCAATCTGGGTACATTGATTTTTTAGAACATTCAACACCTGCGTTGAATAATTCTTCTAATTCTCCGCCGTTTCCGTGTAAGTTTTCGTCATATAAGAATACGATTTTAGGGAATAATACAGGTTTTTTGTAACCTTTTTTACCCTGACCTTCTTCTCTAACTTTTAACATCATTTTTGATGCCATTTTTTCAAATCTTTCAGTACCTAAGCCCATTGACATTGTGATGAATGGATAATCACCACGGCTTGATGCAACTGTGTTAAATTTGTATTCCCAACCTTGAAAACCATCGTGGAAATCTTTTTCAACATCTTTTAATGCTTCTGCATCTGCTTTTTCAGGGCTTACACCCATATCAATGTATCTTTGGTAATTTTTATCAAATGTTTTTTGAGCAAATGGTGCTAAAATTTTGTCAACTTCAGGAACTGTAAAACCACCATATTGTTGACTTGCAGCAGCCATTACGATATCACCAATTACATCAAAAGCAACTTCTAATGTTTTTGGTTCGTTGTACCAAAGGTTACCCATTTCAAAGCCATCTTTTAATACACTTGCAACATCGAATAAACAGCAGTTCATTGTATCACGTCTTGCTGACATATCGTGAATGTAAATGTAACCATCACGAGTTGCTTGCAATTCTGGAACTGTTAAAAAGAATTTTTTGTATAATTCTTTGTTTAATTGGTTGAAGATTAAAGAACGTTTTGTTGAAACTAAAGCAGAGTCTGCGTTAGAGTTTTCTTTATCTCCGATATACATAATTCTTTGGCTTTCTTGATATACTTTGTCAAGCATATTTACGAAGTCAATTTTATAATCTCTATAATTTCTGTAACTTTTAGCAACTTTTTGATTAACTGATTCAAGAGCATTTTCTACAATACAATGCATCTTGAAAATTTCAATTTCGCTTTGTCGAGTTTCAACAACACTCCAATTTACATAATTGCATAATTGTTCAATTTCTTTATCTGTAAATTCAACAAGCATTCTAGCTGCAGATTTTTTAACAGCTTTA
>CAVFCO010000024.1:0-5846 GCA_963620955.1 Alistipes senegalensis
AAGTGGGGAAGACTTTATTAAAGTTTACTACCAACTGCTTTATAAAGACTGATATAGTCTACAAAGCAACTACCAGTTGTGCTTGCAACTAATTGATTTACAGTTAACAAGTTTTCTTGCATTTGGATAAGGTCTAATTTTGAAATTATACCTGCGTTATAACGTTGTTGAGTATATCCGAAATCTTGTTTTTCAAGTGATAATTGTTTTTTATGTTCGTTAAGTTTTTCGCTATCACGTTTTACCGTAATTAAAGCATCGTTAACTTCTTGCAACGCAGTCAAATTAGTCTTGTAGTAATTTTCTAATGCTTTATCGTATTGAACTTTTTTAAGTTTCAAATTTGCAATTCTTTTTCCGCCAGTGAATACAGGTAAAAGACCTTGTGCCGCAAGTGCATAAATGCCGTCAACAGGAAGGTTTCTACCGTTCAAGAACATTGCTAAACCGCTAATGTTGATTGATGGCAAGAATTCTTTTTTTGCAACTCTTACATCAATGCCCATTTTTTCTAGCATTTTCACAGATTTCAAATAATCAGGTCTGTTTGTAATAATTTCTGATGAAATTTCACTAGGAATTGCTTTTGAATAATTTATGTCAGATAATTTTGAAATTTTTAAATTGTCAATATTTTCAGGACTTTCGCCAATTAATACTGCAAGTTGGTGTAACAATTTTGTTCTATCTTTTTTATAGTTAATTAATTCAGATGTGCCGTAAACGTATGCCTTGTTTGCTTTTACAGTATCAGCAGTTGAAACAAGCCCTTGTTTATTGCTTTCTAACATTATTTCATAAATTTCTTTTCTCAATTTTACGATATTTTCTTGGTATCGAATAACATCATCTAAAGTTGCAATGTTCATATAAACACTTCCAACTGCTGAAGCGATTGAGATATATGCCGCACGTTCATCAAGTTTAGATGCTTCATACATTTTTTTTGCACTACGAGTTTTATCTCTATTTTTTAAGAAAATATCTGCTTCGTAACTAATAATCATTGGAGTTGCGAACGACCAATTTGTTTCAGAACTGATAAATTCTGGTGCTAAAGAGCCGATTTTTGCAACTGCTGGCATATAACCGACGCTTGCTTGTGGAAGTTCATCAGCAAATTGAATTTTTACGTATTGATAATATTCATCAACATTCAATGTTGCCATTTTTAAATCATAGTTGTTTTTGATTGCTAAATTGATGTAATTATCTAAATTTTTGTCGTTAAAACTTTTCCAAAAATCTAAGTTTACATAAGCATATTTGTAATCGTCATTGTATTTTTTGCTACGTTTTACTCTGTGTTTTAACATTTTTTCTTGTTTTTTAATAGTTTTTGCATCTTGATTTTTTACATCTTGAATTGCAAATGCTGGTAAAAAATTTAAATTTAAAAATGATAAAAGTAGCCCAATTGCAATAATTTTGTTTGTTTTCATATTTTATCCTTACATACTTGACAAATTTTACAAAAATATGATACCATAGGTTTGTTACAAATGCAACATGTATTTTTTGTAACAGGGAAGGAAAAAGTTTTTATATGACAAAAGAAATGTGTGAAATTGTTGATTTCAGTAAATCAGTTTTTTATAAAATACAACAATTAGGTATTTATACAAATAAATTAGCGGAAAATTTCTTTGAAATAAGAAATGTTGATTTAACTCATGATGAGTTTGCTGCATTAAATTTTATTATTAATTACCCAAATATTTGTCAAAGAGATTTGGCTAAACTTCTACTTAGAGATAGAGTTAGAACAGGTAGAATTTTGACCTCTTTAGAGGATAAAGGATTTATTAAAAGGGTTAATTCAACAAAAAATAATAGACTTATTCGTCAATTACAAATCACAAAATCCGGCGAAAAAATTTATTCTGAACAATTTGCAATAATGTCAAAAGTTATGGAAAAATTGTTAGAAAAATTCTCTGCAAAACAAATGGAAGAATTGATGGAGTCTTTGTCGAAATTAGAAAACGCATTAGCAGATATAGTAGAATTTAATATATAGGAGAAAAAATGGAAACACAAGAAGTAAAAGAAAAAAACTTAGCATTTCATAAAAGATTTATTTTTGTACCATTGTGCATTATTGGTGTAATTGTTTTGGCGATTGCTATTGTTTATAATTTACAATTTGAATCTACAGATGATGCTTATGTTGAAAATCACATGGTTCAAGTTGCACCAAAAGTTGGCGGTCAAATTGTTGCTGTTTATGTAACTGATAACCAAAAAGTCAAGGCAGGTGATTTGGTTGCAGAAATTGATAAAGCGGATTATGTAATTCGTGCAAACCAAGCAAGAGCCCAATATGAAAAGGCTTTAGCGGCTCAAAAAGTTGCAAAGGCAAACTTTAGTGCTGCACAAATTTCTATAAATAATGCAAAAGCAGATTTTGAACGTTACCAAAAACTTTATAAAACTGGTGCTGTTTCAAAACAACAACTAGATATGGCTCAAACAAAATACGAATCAAGCCAAGCAAACTTGGTTAATGCAGACGAAAATGTTATGTCGCCTGAGCAAAACAAAGTTGCCGATGCTGATATTAAAGTATTGAAAGCATTAAAAGATAAAGCGGAATTAGATTTGTCTTATACAAAAATCTATGCACCACAAGACGGTACTGTTTCTGGTAAAAAAGTTGAAGTAGGTGCTTATGTTCAAACTGGTGCTCCATTATTTGCGATTGTTCCAAATGATGTTTGGGTAGTTGCAAACTTTAAAGAAAACCAAGTTGGCAAAATGAGAGCAGGTCAACCTGTAGATATCAAAGTTGATGCTTATCCAAACAAAGTTTTCAAAGGAAAAGTTGATAGTATTCAAAGAGCATCTGGTGCAAAATCAAGTTTATTCCCACCAGAAAACGCAGTTGGTTCTTTCGTAAAAATCGTACAAAGAATTCCTGTAAAAATTGTTTTTGATGAAGCAATTGATACAAATCAATATAACGTAGTTCCAGGCATGAGCGTAGTTCCAAAGGTGAAAGTTAAATAACGATGTCAGAAGCAGTTGCTCAAAATCAAGAATGGAAACCAACGTCTAGTCCGTGGTTAATCTCAATACCGACTATTTTTGCAGCATTTATGTTCGTTTTAGACGAAACAATCGCAAACGTAGCATTACCTCACATGGCGGGAACTTTCTCTGTAAGTCGTCAAGAATCTATGTGGATTTTGACAAGTTACATTGTTGCCAGTGGTATTATGATTACGGCGGTTGACTGGTTCTGCCGATTTATGGGTAGAAAAAACTTCTTTATTTTTAGTATTTGCTTATTTACTACTGCCTCTTTTATGTGCGGTATTTCAAATTCTATTGAAATGATTTTGATTTCAAGAATACTGCAAGGTTTAGGCGGTGGCGGATTGTTACCTGTTTCACAAGCGGTAATGCTAGAAAGTTTTCCGCCGGAAGATAGAGGTAAAGCGATGGCTACTTTCGGTTTGGTAGTTGTTGTTGCACCGATTATCGGACCTATTATTGGTGGTTTTATTACTGATAACTGGAATTGGCCTTGGATTTTCTTCATCAATGTTCCGATTGGGATTGTAACTGTATTTGTTGCAAAAAAATTCCTAGAAGATCCACCTTATGCAAAAAAACAAAAAAATGTATATTTAGATAAAGTAGGTTTTATTTTGCTTGTTGCTTGGCTTGTAAGTATGCAAGTTGTATTCGACAAGGGTAATGATGCGGATTGGTTTAACGCACCTTGGATTTGCAAATTGACTGCATTTTCTGCGTTCTGCTTTCTTGCGTTTGTTTATTCGCAATGGAAAGGTAAAAATCCTCTTATTGATTTGTCCGTTTTAAAAGATGCGAATTATACAATTGGTACGGTTGTTCAAGTAATCATTATGGGCGTAATGTTGTCATCAATGGCTTTGTTACCTCAATTTTTGCAATCTATGTTGGGTTATACTGCATTTACAAGTGGTTTAGCGATTATGCCTCGTGGTTGCGGTGCGTTGACAGGTATTGCAATTTTTGGTTCTCTTTCAAAAATTGTGGATAACCGAATTTTTGCAGCGATTGGTTTATTGCTCGTAGGCTTTGCAGGGTTGGAATTTGGATTTTTAAATCTTGATATTTCAAGTTTGAATATTGCTATTCCAAATTTTGTATTTGGTTTAGGTATGGGGCTTTGTATGATGCCTTTGATTGCGTTGTCAGTAATTACTTTGAGAAATGACCAAATGACAAATGCTAGTGGTTTGCAAAACACTGTGAAAAATGTTGGTGGTGCGGTTGGTACATCAATTGTTACAACTTTGGTTTCAAGATATTCGCAAATTCACCAAGCAAATATGGTTGGTCATTTAACTCCACTAAATCAAGTTTTTGCCGACCAAGTTAATACTATGACTGCCGCATTTAGTCAATACACTCATGTTTCTGTTGCAAAATATATGGCGGAATATTCAATTTATGGAACAATGGTGAAACAAGCATCACTATGGGGCTTTATGGAAGCATTTAGATGGTGTGGTGTTGTTGCGATTTGTATTGCAGGTCTTGTGTTCTTATTGAAAAATCCAAAAAATACAGAAACTTCTGAGCAATCTGAAACTTCTGAAAAATAGATTTTCAATGTATAATTAAATTATGAAAAAAATCTGTTTAAATTGGACAATATCTATTTTGAGTGGTATTTTTGTGCTGTTTTTGTTGTCTGTTTTTGGATTTATTTTTAATCTGTCCATAAATTCTTTGTATTTTCCTATTTCATTAGGATTTTCGGTGGGCTTATTAGGCTTTTTAACGTTTAATGATAATAAAAAAGGTTTTGTAAAATCATTTTTGGCTCAAATAATTGTATTGATTGATTTGATTTTGATTTTTGGTGTTTTATGCTACTTTATTCCAGATATTTCATACGACGGAACAACTTATCACCAAGCAATGATAATTCTTTTGAAACAAGGATTAAATCCGATTTTTGATAATGTTCAAAATTTTGCAATGTCGCAAAAATATGTTTTTACCTCTTCAATCCCTTATGTAGAGAACTTTTTGAAGTTTTTTGAAATAATCGGTGCAAATATTTATCTAATTTTTGATAAAATTGAACTTACAAAAATAACAAATTATATTTTTATGCTTGTCGCTTTTTGTTATTCGTTTTATAGCATAAAGAACTTTGAATTATCAAACAAAAAATCTTTAATTTTTGCATTAATCTTGGTTTACAATCCGATTTGTATTTGCCAAATGCTTTCAAATTATGTCGATGCAGTATTTTATTACACTTTTTTAATTCTTTTGTTTGCATTGATAAATTACTCTAAAAAGATTGATGAAAAAGAATCTTTATATTTAATTTTTGTTTCAACTGTGATTTTTGCAAATATTAAATTAACAGGCCTTTTTACCGCAATTATAATGTTTTTCGTATTTTTAGTTGCGTACCGTTCAAAAAACTTGTTAAAAATCTTCTCAATTGCGTGTGTATTTATTCTGTTAACTGGAATTAACCCTTATTTTACGAATGTTCAAAAAGGCAGAAATCCTTTTTACCCTGTTATCCAAAATTCAATTGTGAATGCCAACAGAGATTTTATGACGACCTCGTATCCGCAAGGGTTTGAGAATATGAATAGATTTCAAAAGTTCTTATTTTCAACTTTTGCCGTGTCAAAAAATTTGTCGCCACTTATAGAATCTGACGATTATCCAAGGCTTAAAATACCGTTTACTCTAAGCGGAGATGATGTATTTATTTTTGAAGATATGCGTCTTGCGGGTTTTGGCTACTTTTTCAGCGGAATTTTAATGCTATCGCTTATTTTAAGCATATTTTTAAGGTTTAATAACTGTGAGGATAAAAAACT
>CAVFCO010000025.1:0-15397 GCA_963620955.1 Alistipes senegalensis
ACTATAAATTAAAAGAGAATTGTGCTTAGTCTAATATGTATTGAACTAGGACACAGGGTTGATAAATTTTAAAAATACGATATAATATAAATATAGCAAGTGGCAATTAGTTATTAACTAACTTTTTTCACCACATGTTCTATTTAGGAAAATAAAACTAGCGTTATGATTGCAATTGACAACGCTAGTTTTTGTTTGTTAAACAAAATTGCTATTATAAAGTATATAACGGCTAGCGTTTTTATTGTATTCATAAGCATCACCCCTTTCTTGACGTCAGAACCGTCAGATTGAAAAGGACTTGTGGCGACCACTTGCTTAATATTTTTATTTTATTCTATCACTTTATTTTTATATGTAATCGTTTCTTTGATTTATTTTTTTTGATAATTTACTCTTTTGTAAAATGGTGCAAAATACAAATTGCCAAAAGGATTACTGAAGAACCAATTATAAAATTCAAAACATCAATTTTTTCGTGGAAAAGAACTATTGAAAAAAATACCCCTAAAGGAATCTTCAAGTTATTCATTACTGCTAATGTAGAATATTTTACGGCTTTTGCACCTTTATTCCATAGCCAAAAACCAATTCCTGTAGGAACAATCGCAAGATATAAAATCGACAAAATTTGAGGTTTTGTAAGGGTCAAAGTTGAAAAATCAACTGAGAAAAATGCCCACGGTAAAATTAGTAGCACCGCACCCAAATATGCACTAGACATAATATTTACGGCTTCGTTTCCGATATATTTTTTCCACATAACTTGTCCTAGAGCAAAGCAACAGTTTGAAGTTTCCATCAAAACAACACCTTTGACTATCATATTGAATGCTAGATTGTGCCAAACGATTATTCCTGCACCCAAAACAGACATTAAAATACACAAAATATATACAGGTTTAAATTTTTCGCCTAAAAAACAAGACCAAAGAGCGACAAAAACAGGAGTTGTCGTTGTCAAAAGTGCAACTTCGTTTCCTTGTAAATATTTAAAGGCTTTTAAAAATGCCAAGTACATTATACCAAATTGAAAAATCCCAATTACCATAACAATTACGTGTATTTTTAGATTAAATTTCTTTAAAAATGGCAAAAATATAAGCGTTGCGATAAACAATCTGCATAAAACAACAAATTCTGAGGGCAAAACACTCAATTGACTTTTGATAAGTCCAAATGATAATGAAAAACATATCGTTGCGATTATTAAATATAACATTTTTACTTCCAACCAATGTAAAACCAAAGTTATAATAGTAAAAATATTCAAAATTGTAAAATAATTATTGTTCAACTTTACACGAATTTATATTTAATGTAATATGAGGTAAGATTAGGAGTTTATATGGAAAACTTAAAATACAAAAGAATTTTATTAAAAATAAGTGGCGAAGCATTGCTTGGCGAACAACAATTCGGTATTGACTACAAACCAGTTGAATTTATTGCAAATGAAATCAAAAAAATTCACGATATGGGTGTTGAAGTCGCAATTGTAGTTGGTGGCGGAAACATTTTCAGAGGTATGAAAAACAGTGCAAGATTAGGAATGGATAGAGCATCAGGAGATTATCTAGGAATGCTTGCAACTGTGATGAATGCTCTTGCTTTGCAATCTGCATTAAAGAAAATTGATGTATCTTGCAGAGTTCAATCAGCAATTGACATGAACCAAATTGCAGAACCATATTTAAGATTTAAAGCAAACAGACACCTTGAAAAAGGCAGAGTTGTAATTTTTGCAGCAGGTACAGGAAATCCATTCTTTACAACTGATACTGCAAGTGCTTTAAGAGCATCAGAAATTGATGCACAAGTAATGTTAATGGCTAAAAACGGTGTTGACGGGGTTTATACTGACGACCCAAATATTAACAAAGATGCTAAAAAACTTGAAAACATTGATTATGATGAAATTATCAAACATGATTTAAAAGTAATGGATAGATCTGCATGTGATTTATGCCAACAAAATAATATTCCTATTATAGTTTTCGATTTCAAAGCAGAAAATGCTATCAAGAAAATTATTTTAGGCGAAAAAATCGGAACATACGTAGGTAAACAATAAGAAAGAGGTAAAAAATGACAGAAGCATTAGATGCAATGTTCAAAAATGGTACAGAGAAAATGGAAAAGGCTCTTAATCAATTACACAGAGATTTTTCAACAGTAAGAACAGGTCGTGCAAACCCTGTTATGCTTGATAAAGTTATGGTTGATTACTACGGAGCACCTACTCCATTAAAACAAATGGCTCAAATTACAGTTCAAGAAGGTACAACTCTTGCTGTTGCTCCATTTGATAAAACAATTTTAAAAGAAATTGAAAAAGCATTAATCAAAGCAGAATTAGGTGTTTCTCCAAACAACGACGGAACAACTATCAGATTAAACTTCCCACCATTAACAGAAGAAAAAAGAAAAGAAATTACAAAAGACGTAAAAAAATACGGTGAAGAAGCAAAAGTTCAAGTTAGAAACGTTAGACGTGATATGACTGATGATTTGAAAAAACTTGAAAAATCAGAAAATTTACCAGAAGATATGGTAAAAGATAACCAAGATAAAATTCAAAAATTAACAGATAAATATACTGGTATTATCGATAAAGAAGTTACAGAAAAAGAAAAAGAGGTTATGACTGTATAATGGATAAAGAACAAAATCCAAAATCAACAGCAAGAATTATAACAGGCACAGTTTTTGGGCTAATATGTTTGGGCTGTATAATTTTAGGCGGAATTCCGTTACTTTTATTGGTTTCAGTAATTGTATACCTTGGTTCAAGAGAATACGTACAAATTCTTGAACACAAAGGATTTTTCCCAAGCCTAAAAGTAATCTTCTTTGCAGACGTAGTTTTTGCAATAATGGCATATTTCAATTGCCTTAAACTAGTTCCACTTGTATTCACACTTGGAACGTTAGTAGCATTCTTATGCGTACTATTCAAAGGCAAACAACCATATATCGCAAATGTTTCAACAACCATTTTAGGTTTTGTATATTGCGGTTGGTTCCCATTACATTTGTTATTCTTAAGAGATATCGGTTCTTACAGAATTTCATCAATGGAAGTGTTATTAAAAACTGACATTTTCAACTCTGGTCTAGCATACGTATTATTTATGTTTTGGCTAGTTATCGTAACAGATGTAGGTTGCTATTATGTAGGCAAAAACTTTGGTAAACACCAACTTGCACCAGTTATAAGTCCTAAGAAAACTATTGAAGGTTCAATCGGTGGTGCAGTTTTAGCAGTTATTGCAGGTTTAATCATCGGACAATCTTGCCAAATGCCTTGGTATCATTCACTAATTGCGGGTTTATTGGTTGCAACATTCTCTCAATTGGGTGATTTATGCGAATCATTACTAAAACGTGATGCTGGCGTAAAAGATTCAGGCGATTTGCTTCCAGGACACGGTGGATTTTTAGATAGAACAGATAGTTATATTTTTACAATTCCTGTAATGTACTACTATTTTGCTTATTTCGTAGAATCTAACCAACTTTGGTACGATATTCTAAACTTTGCAAAAGGACTTTTTAATGTGTAAAGCGTTAGAAGATATATTTAATATTAAAATTACGGATGAGACTTTGTTTAAAAAGGCACTGACTCATCCGTCTTTTACTAAAGAAAATAATCTAAATTCGCTTGAAAATTATGAAAGATTGGAGTTTTTTGGAGATTCTGTATTAAAACTTGCAATTTCTGAAAAATTAGTAAAAAAATACCAAGATAAACATGAGGGTGATTTAACTAAAATTCGCTCTATCCTTGTTTCTGATGAAACTCTTGCAAAAATTGCAGAACAAATTCACCTAACAGATTTGATAATTTTAGGTAAACACGCAGAAAAGGCAGGTGAAAGAAACTGTAGTTCAATCAAAGCCTGTGTTTTTGAAGCACTTTTAGGTGCATTTTATCTTGATAATAAAAAACAAGAAATTATTGATTTTTTGATTGATATTTTTGAACCTTATGTTGAAGAAGCAAACAAAAATTTTGCAAAATACAATGCAAAAGAACTTTTGCAAGAATACACTCAATCAAAAACAAAAGATTTACCAAAATATGTACTTTTAGAGGAATTAGGTCCAGCACACGCACCTCAATTCAAAATAAAAGTTACATATCAAAACCGAGTTTTGGCAACAGCAATCGGAAAAAGTAAAAAAGATGCAGAACAAAAGTGTGCATATCAGGCTTGTATTAAATTAGGAGTAATAAATGAGTAAAGAAATTATTGTTTCACCATCAATTCTATCAGCAGATTTTGCTAATTTAGAAAGAGATATAAAACTTGTTGAAGACAACGGTGCAGACTGGATTCACGTTGACGTTATGGACGGACACTTCGTTCCAAACATTACAATCGGTATCCCTGTTGTAAAATCATTAAAACGTTTTGCTAAAAAACCTTTAGACGTTCACTTAATGATTGAAAATCCAGAAAAATATATTGAAGACTTTGCTAAGGCTGGTGCTGATATAATCACATTCCACTATGAAGCAGTAAAACCTGAAAATATTGAAGAAATTTGCAAAAAAATCCAATCATTAGGTTGCAAAGCAGGTATTTCAATTAAACCTAAAACAAACCAAAATGACTTAATGCCATACCTTCAATTTGTTGATATGGTACTTGTAATGACTGTTGAACCAGGATTTGGCGGACAAGAATTTATGCATTTCTGTGCTCAAAAAATTCCTCAAATCAGAGAAAACGGCAAAGAAGATTTAATTATTCAAGTAGACGGCGGAATTAATGATGTAACTTCAAAAGTTTGTGTTTCTTTAGGTGCAAACTCACTTGTTGCAGGAAGTTATATTTACAAAAGCAAAGACGTGAAAAAAGCAATCGAGTCTTTGAGAGCATAATATGACAAAAACCGGACAAATCTACAAAATACACTCTGATTTTTATTATGTAAACAACAATAATGAAACTTTTGAATGCAAACTTAGAGAAGTTTTAAAAAAACAAAAGCAAACTATTGTTGTCGGAGATTATGTAGAATTTGAAAACGGTGCAATCGAAAAAGTTTTACCAAAGAAAAATTATATTCCAAGACCAAATGTTGCAAATGTTGACCAAATCATTATTGTTTCAGCCGTAAAAGAACCAAAACTTGACTTTCAGCAACTAAATCGCTACATAAGTTTTGCAAAATATTACGGAATTGAAACCAAACTTTGTTTCAACAAAAATGACCTGTCGTCAGACGATTCAACAATTCAAAAGGTTTTTGAAATATACGAACCTCTCGGTTATGATATAATATTCACATCAGCAAAAGAAAACGACGGATTAGAAGAATTTAAAGAACTTTTAGACGGAAAAATCTCGGTTTTATGCGGAAATTCGGGTGTTGGCAAATCTAGTTTAATCAACGCAATCAATCCAGAATGTAATTTACGCACAAAATCTGTGAGCGAAAAAACTGAACGAGGAACTCACA
Organism: Alistipes senegalensis; assembly: GCA_963620955.1. Taxonomy (GTDB): domain Bacteria; phylum Cyanobacteriota; class Vampirovibrionia; order Gastranaerophilales; family Gastranaerophilaceae; genus UBA6984. The sequence continues at coordinate 5,476 of CAVFCO010000025.1, forward strand.
CAACTCGCCACTGTGAAATCATAAATGTTACAGAAAACATTAGAATTGTTGATACTCCAGGGTTTAGTAACTTAAAATTCGATTTTCTAATACCGACAAAAGTTGATGAATTATTCGATGAAATCAAGCAATATAAAGGATATTGCAAATTCACAGACTGTTTACACGACAATGAAAAAGGTTGTGCAGTGCTTGAACATATTGACGACATTGATTTAAGCAGATATGAAAGTTATCTTGCATTCGTAAAAGAAGCAAAAGAATACAAAGAAAAAATAAAATATTCTGGCACAAAACGAGAACGAGAAAAGAATTTTAAACATCATAACGACAAAGTTTCGGTGAAAATAAGTTCTAAAAAGCGAGAAAAAGCAAGAAATACTCAAAAACAAGCAATAAATCAAGAAATACACGACGATGAAGAATAAAAAGTAGGCAAAAATGAAAGAATTAATCAAAAAAATAGAAGCAAAATTAGACGAATACTTACCTGTAAGTTATCCGGAAGAAATCTTTGAATCAATGCGTTACAGCGTACTTGCAGGTGGAAAAAGATTAAGACCTATTATGTGTCTTGAAGCATGCAAAGTTTTTGGCGGAGATGTTGAAAAAGCAATGCCAACGGCTTGTGCATTTGAAATGTTACACACACAAAGCCTTATTCACGACGACTTACCTTGTATGGATAACGACGATTACAGACGTGGCAAACTTACTAACCACAAAAAATTCTCAGAAAGCACAGCAGTTCTTGCCGGTGATGCATTGATTAGTTACGGTGTGCAATTAATTATTGAAAAATCTGACCTACCGGCAGATGTAATAGTAAAAGTTTTGAGAGAACATGCAATTGCTGCAGGTGCTTACGGCATTATTGCAGGTCAAGTTGTTGATATTGCAATGGAAGGCAAACCTTACGATGCTGAAACATTGAAATATATTCACACACATAAAACAGCAGACTTATTTAAAGGAGTTCTAAAATCAGGTGCAATCATTGCAGGTGCTAACGAAGACCAACTTCAAGCAATGGACGACTTCGGTCAATATTTGGGATTTGCGTTCCAAATTTGCGATGATATTTTAGACGAAATTTCAACATTTGAAGAAATGGGTAAAACTTTAGGTAAAGATAAAAACGCAGGAAAACTTACATATACAGCACTTTTCGGACTTGAAGAATCTAAATGTAAACTTAATTCCCTTTTAGATAGTGCTTATGGTATACTTAAAACACATAATATAAATTCAGAAATATTTAACTCAATAATTGAGTCTATAAGAGAAAAGGTTAATAAATAATGGAAAATTTCGCATCACAAATAGTGAACACAGGTGTAGAAGCAATGCTTGGAGGACTTTTTGGCTCACTACTTGCTCAAGCCGTAAAATTAATGTTAAATACAATTATAAAAAGAAAACTTGATTTTAGAGTTTTAACAACAACAGGCGGAATGCCAAGTTCTCACTCTGCAGGTGTTTGTGCATTATCAACAATCATCGGTATTATCACAGGATTTACATCACCAATTTTTGCGGTATCAGTTGGTTATGCATTTATCGTAATGTACGATGCAGCAGGTATTCGTAGAGCATCAGGCAAAATGGCTGTTTGCTTAAACAAAATGATGAGTGAATTCTACAAACACGATATCAATGCTGCAGGTACTAAATTAAAAGAACTTTTAGGACACACTCCAAAAGAAGTTTTCTGTGGTGCACTTTTTGGTATAGCCTTTGCTTTTTGGTTCCACTACATCTTCCTTTTATAATGGAGCAAAATGTCTAATTTGTTTTTAAAAAGAAAATGCAGTTTTACTCTTGCAGAAATGATGGTTGTAATGACTATTGTCGCAATTATGGCAATGCTTACAATCCCAACCGTTGTGCAAACAAATAGAGATAGAGCATTTTCAGATATGCTTGCAAAAGAATATCAAAAAATTGAAACTGCACTTATTTTAGAAAAATTTCTTGGATTTGACGTAAGTAGTTATCAAATCAGTGCGGTAGATAAATCTTACAAACCAAGTGAATTTTTCCAATTATTGACAGAAAAATTAAAAACAATCAAAAATTGTGGTGCAACAGAAGACGGTTGCTTTGGAAATAGCGATTTGAGAGGATATTCTCTAAGATTAGTTACAGGTGCGGGAATACTTGTAAACGATGATTTTAGAGGCGAATACGACTCTGTTGATAGAACTAATCGAATTTTAGGTTCAACTTATATTGATATAGACGGGCCTGTTGGTGCAAACAAAGCAGGCATAGACCAGTTTGGGTTTTACACAACAAAAAAAGGACTAATTCCAATGGGTGGACCTCAAGATAATCTTGTTCCATTTTCAAAATGCTTAGAAAATGGTGGTTATGCTTGCACCGCATGGGTTTTAATCAATAAAAACATGGACTATAAAAATTGTCCAAAAATTATAAATTGGGAAACCAAAAAAACGTGTAATTGATAGATATTTCGCTGAATTTAACAAAGAAAACTAAAAAATTGCAAATAAACTCCAATTTAGCCAAAGATACCGCAACAAGTGCGGTATGACGTTACAATCTAAAATTTCTTGAAAAAAAAAATGTTTATGGTATTATTTTTTCAGAGATAAAATAAAGGAGAATTTATGATTTCGGTAAACGATTTAAAAACAGGCTTAACTCTACAACTAGACGGCGGTTCTTTATGGTCAGTAGTTGAATTCTTACACGTAAAACCTGGTAAAGGTGCAGCATTCGTAAGAACAAAATTAAAAAACGTTGAAACTGGTCAAGTAGTTGAAAAAACATTCAGAGCCGGTGAAAAAGTTGCAAAAGCAATGTTAGATCGTCGTGATATGCAATATTTATATAAAGAAGGCGAAGGATACGTAATGATGGATTTGGAAACTTATGACCAAATCACAGTATCTGCAGATATGATTGGCGATGGCTTGAAATATTTGAAAGAAAACATGAACGTATCAGTATTAACTCACGAAGGTTCTGTAATCGGTGTTGATTTACCAGCACACGTAGAATTAGAAGTTGTTAACACACCTCCAGCAGAAAAGGGTAACACTTCTCAAGGTGGTACAAAACCTGCTGAAACAGAAACTGGTGCAGTTGTAAACGTACCATTCTTCGTAGTAAACGGCGACAGAATTAGAGTAGACACAAGAACAAATGAATACCTTGACAGATGCTAATCACATCTTTTAAGAAAGGTGGTATAGAATGAAATTTGATTTAAAATATCTTGAAAAACTTGCAAAGTTAATGAACGAAAGCGAATTAACAGAAATGCAACTTGATGATCAAGAACAATCAATTATAATGAAACGAGAAAAACAAACTGTTACAGCACAACAGTTAGCCCCAGTGGTAGAAGTTCCTCAAGTTGTACAACAAGCAGCACCAGTCGCTCAACCAACTGAAGAAGCAAAACCAACACCTGCAAAAACAGGTAAGGCTATCAAATCACCTATGGTTGGTACATTCTATAAAGCAGCAGCACCAGATTCTCCTGCATTCGTAGAAGTTGGTTCACTTGTCGCACAAGGTGAAGTTGTATGTATCATTGAAGCAATGAAACTTATGAACGAAATCGAATCAGATTTCTCAGGTAAAGTTGTTGAAATTTGTGTAGACGACGGACAACCTGTTGAATACGGTCAAGTTCTTATGTACATAGAATAATTGAGTTGGGATTAGATTATGTTTAGAAAAGTTTTGGTTGCAAACCGTGGAGAAATCTCGGTAAGAATTATTAGGGCATGTCGTGAATTAGGTATTCCGACAGTAGCAGTATATTCAGAAGCAGATGCAAATTCTCTTCACGTAAGATTAGCCACTGATGCATATTGTATCGGACCAGCAGATAGTTCAAAAAGTTATTTGAATATTCCTACGATTATGTCCGTTGCAGAACTTGCAGGAGTTGATGCAATTCACCCTGGATATGGCTTCTTATCTGAAAGAGCAGATTTTGCAGAAATCTGTGAACAACACGGCATCAAATTTATCGGACCAAGTTCAGATTCAATGAGAAAAATGGGCGATAAAGCGACTGCTCGTAAGACAATGATTGAAAATAACGTACCTGTAACACCAGGAACAGGCATTGTTTATAATGCAAAAGAAATCAAAAGATTTGCAAAAAAAGTAGGTTATCCGCTAATCCTTAAAGCAACTGCTGGCGGTGGCGGTAAAGGTATGAGAATCGTTAGAAATGACGATGAAGTTGAAACAAACTTCTCTCTATGCCGTACTGAAGCACAAAAATTCTTTGGTAACCCTGATGTTTACTGTGAAAAATATTTAGAAAACCCTCGTCATATTGAGGTTCAAATCATTGGTGATAAATTCGGCAACTACATTTACTTAGGCGAACGTGATTGCTCAATCCAAAGAAGACATCAAAAATTAATTGAAGAAGCACCATCACCAGCAATTGATGAAAGAACTCGTAAAAAAATGGGTGAAGCATCAATTCGTGCAGCAAAAGCAGTAAAATACGAAGGTGTTGGTACTTGCGAATTCTTACTTGATAGCGACGGAAAATGGTATTTCATGGAAATGAATACTCGTGTTCAAGTAGAACACTGCGTTACAGAAATGATTTCTCAAGTTGATATCGTTAGAGAACAAATTCGTGTAGCAGCAGGACACAAATTAGATTACAAACAAAAAGACATTCTAATCAGAGGACATGCTATTGAATGCAGAATTAACGCAGAAAATTCTGAAAAGAACTTTATGCCTTGCCCAGGAACTATTGAAGGTTATGTTCAACCAGGAGGTTTCGGTGTAAGAGTTGATTCTCACGTATACCCAGGGTATAAAATCCCTCCATATTACGATTCAATGATAGGTAAATTGATTTGTTGGGGTGAAAACAGAAACCAAGCAAGACGTAGAATGTATCAAGCATTAAAAGAATACGTTGTTATTGGGGTTGAAACAACAATTCCATTCCACCAATCTATTATTGAAGATGAAGTGTTCATTAGCGGAAAATTCAACACAAGTTTCCTTGAAGATTTCTATAAACGTACAGGCAGAAGTGAAGATTCTAAACCGAAAAAATAACGGTATTTTAACATCTTTGCACTAATTGATTTTACGTTTATAATATTAATATGTCTGATGAACAAGATTTACAAGAAATAGAAGAATTACAAGCGATTTTGCGTGAAGACTCATCTAACTTTCAAGCAAGACGTCGTTTGGCTATGGTTTTGTTAGACAAAGGTTTTAACGAAGAATCTTTGAAACAATTCCAGTTTTTGATAAGCATTTTTCCTCAAGATGCAAGCCTTTATTATAACAAAGGTATTGTTCATGAAAAAATGAGAGATTTGCCAAAGGCTGAACAAGCGTATTTGAAAGCGATTGAACTTTCACCAGATGAAACAGACTTTTATTACAATTTAGGTCTTGTTTATATTGATATGCGTGAATTCGACAAGGCTATTGAGTGCTTTAAACGTGTATTAACAACAGACATTGACGATTCAAACAGTTATTTCAACCTTGGTCTTTGCTATGTAAAAAAAGAACAACCAGATATCGCTAAAGTTTGCTTTATGAAAGCGGTTGCACTAAATAGCAATGATATTTTTGCACACTTTCATTTGGGGTATATTTACAAAAATGAGGGTAAAATTCCAGAAGCAATTGCAGAATACAAAAAAGTTATTGAGCAATCTCCAAACTACAGTTGGGCATACTTCAATTTGGGTTCAATTGCCTATGACCAGGGAGATTACAACAGTGCATTAGGATATTTGCAAAAAACTTTGGAATACAATCCTCGTGATGTTGAAGCATACAAAATTATTTCAAAAATCTTGTGTAAATCAGAACGTTACGACGAAGCGATGATGATTATGAAAACTGCACTTCAAGAAGTTCCTGACAATGGCGACTTGTATTATGTTATGGCACAAATTGTTAAACACAGACAAATGTGGAGTGAATACAAACAATGCATGGAACTTGCAATGCAGTATCACGACACCCTTTCAATCCAACCGAAAGATGTTAAGATAGAATTAGACAAAAACTTACCTCAAAATATTTAAAAACAAGTGTATTCTTTACTTTTTTTGTGTTAAAATTTTTTCAAATAAGTGAGGATTATAAATTATGAAAATGTCAAAATTGTTTGTACAAACCCTAAGAGAATTCCCAGCAGATGCTGAAGTTGTTTCTCATAAATTTTTGGTAAGAGCAGGCTACATCAGAAAACTAACTAGTGGTGTTTATAGTTACTTACCTTTAATGTGGAGAGTTATCCATAAAATTGAAAACATTATCAGAGAAGAATTAAACGCTTCAGGTGCTCAAGAATTATTACTTCCTGTAGTTCAACCAAGAGAACTTTGGGACGAATCAGGCAGATGGGAAGCATACGGCAGAGAATTGGCTCGTTTCAGAGATAGACACGACCGTGAAATGTGCTTATCACCAACAGCAGAAGAAGTTATCACTGCAGTTGCTCGTGATGGTTTGAAATCATACAAACAAATGCCAGTAAATCTATATCAATTCCAAGAAAAATTCCGTGATGAAGTTCGTCCTCGTTTTGGTTTACTTAGAGGTCGTGAATTCATTATGAAAGACGGCTACAGTTTTGACATTGACCAAGAAGGCTTAGATAAAGAATACCAAAACATGGCTGATGCTTACACAAGAATTTTCAAACGTTGTGGACTTGAAACAAAAATGGTTCAATCAGATTCAGGTGCAATCGGCGGAAGTGTAAGCCACGAATTTATGGTAATTACAACTACAGATGCAGGCGAAAACGATGTATTCTACTGTGATGGTTGCGATTATTCAGCAAACTCAAACCATGCAGTTTCAAAACTTCCTCTAGCAGATGTTGACGGAAACAAATTCGGTTTTAGTGAAACAAAAGTTATTGACACACCTCAAACTCACTCAATTGAAGAACTTTGCAACTTCTTAAACATTCCGGCAACAATTATTCTAAAATGCTTAGTTTACATTGTTGATAAAAAACCAGTTCTAGCCTTAATTAGAGCAGATAAAGAAGTTGAAGAAACAAAATTAATGAACGCAGTTGGCGGTATGGATATCAGAATTGCCTCTGCACCAGAAATTGAAGAATTAATGGTAGAAAAAGGATTCAATGCAGCAAAAGGTTTCATCGGACCTAAAGGTATGGACGGAATCACTATCATTGCTGACGAAACAGTTAAAGATATGAAAAACTTCGTTGTTGGTATTAACGAAGAAGACAAACACATGGTTGGTGCAAACTTAGATGTTGATATTCCTCACATCGAAAAATTTGAAGACATCAGACTTGCACAAGCCGGTGAAATTTGTCCACAATGCGGTCAACCGCTAAAGGTTACAAGAGGTATTGAAGTTGGTAACATCTTCCAATTAGGTACAAAATACTCAAAACCAATGAACGCAATGTTCTTGGATAAAAACGGTAAGGCTCAACCTTACGTAATGGGTTGTTATGGTATCGGTGTTACAAGAACTGCCGCCGCTGCTGTTGAAAGATGGCACGATGAACACGGTATTTTATGGCCAATCCAAATTGCTCCATACCACGTTTGCGTTGTACCTTTGAACGACAAAGATGAACAACAAATGAGCGTTGCAAAAGATATTTATGCAAAACTTATGAATGCAGGTATTGAAGCAGTTTTAGACGACCGTCCGGAAAGAGCAGGGGTTAAATTCAAAGATGCTGATTTAATCGGCTTCCCATTCAGAATCACTGTTGGTAAAACAATTTCTGAAAGTCAAGTTGAATTAAAAACACGTCAAACAGATTCAACAGAATCAATGACTCCAGAACAAGCAGTTGAAAAAGTTATTACAAAAATAAAGGAAGTTTTATAATGGAAGATTGCATTTTTTGTAAAATAATCAATAAAGAAATCCCGTCAAATTTTGTATACGAAGACGATGCAGTTATTGCGATTAATGACCTTAATCCGCAAGCAGACACTCACGTTTTGGTAATTCCAAAAACTCACGTTGCTTCATTGGCAGAACTTGAAGACGAAGAATTAATGGTAAAACTTCTAAAAGGCGTTAAAGCAACAGCAAAAAAACTTGGTTTAACTGACTATAGAACAATTATGAACACTGGCAAAGGTGCAGGACAAACAGTTTTCCACTTGCACGTACACATTTTGTCAGGCAAATTAACTGAAAAATTAGGATAACAAAATATATGGTAGATGAACAAAATTACTACAGAGAAATAACTCCGTCAGGTTTTGGTATCGCAATCAAAATCAAAGAAGTTTTATTCTCAACTCAGTCGAAATATCAAAAAATCGAAGTTTTAGATTCAGAATCCTCTTTGGGTAAAATCTTAACTCTAAATGATTTGATGTTCGTAACTGAGGGCGATGCTTATCATTACAACGAAATGATTACACATCTTCCACTTTTGAGTCATAAAAACCCTAAAAATGTTTTGATTATTGGTGGTGGAACTGGTGCATCAACAAAAGAAGTTTTGAAACATGAAACAGTTGAAAAAGTTGTCGTTGTTGATATTGACGAAGAAGTAGTAAACACTTGCAAAAAATATTTGCCGTCTATCGCAAGTTGTCTTGATAATGAAAAAGTTGAAGTAAAAATTGCAAATGCTTTTGAATATCTTCAAACTACAGACCAAAAATTTGATGTAATCATTATTTCATCTCCAGACCCGTTAGGACCTGGGGTTGGCGAATACACAAGTAATGTTTATCAAAATTTAAAAAGAGTTTTGAACGAAGATGGAATTGTCGTAATTCAATCAGAAAGCCCTGTTGCTAACGTTCAAAAAAGTAAGATTTTATATACAAATTTATTGAAAAATTTTAAAATCGTAAGAAGTTATACGTCCCCAATTCCAACATACCCTGGAAGTTGTTGGGCTTGGGCATTTTGCTCTGAAACAACAAAACCTTTAGATAACTACGATGAAGAACGTTATAAAAAAGTTGTTGACCAATGTAAATTATTCAACTTGGAATACGCAAAAGAAAGACTTGAACAAGAAACAATTTTAGATGATTTAATATAAAAGAAAGGGAAATTTAAAGTGTCAGAAGAATTATATTACAAAGAAATCACACCATCAGGCTACGGAATTGCTATTAAATTAAAAGGAGTTTTATTCTCTGAACAATCAAAATACCAAAAAGTTGAAATCCTAGATTCAGATTCAAAATTAGGTAAAATCTTAACTCTTGATGATTTAATGATGGCAACAGAAGGTGATGAATATTTCTATCACGAAATGATTGCACATATTCCAATGATGAACCACCCATGCCCTAAAACAGTTCTTGTAATCGGCGGTGGCGATGGCGGTACTGTTAGAGAAGTTTTGAAACACAAAACTGTTGAAAAAGTTGTTCTTTGTGAAATCGATGACATGGTAATTGAAGCATCTAAAAAATACTTACCTACAATCGCTTGCAAATTAGACGATCCAAAAGTAGAAATCAGAGTTGAAGATGCAATTGAATATATTAAAGACAAAAAAGATATGTTTGATATTATCTTAATCGACTCAACTGACCCAATGGGACCTGGAGTTGGCTTATTCACAGAAGAATTCTACACAAACGTTATGAATTCATTAAAAGACGGCGGTATCATGGTTGCTCAATCAGAAAGCCCTGTTGCTAACGAAGATGAAATCAAACACATGTACAGATTATTGAAAAAAGTGTTCCCAATTGTAAGTTCATACACTTCACCAATTCCAACATACCCTGGTGGATATTGGGCTTGGGCATTCTGTTCAAAAACTGTTGAACCACTTTCATACATCGATGAAGAACGTTGTGCAGAAATTACAAAACAATGCAAAATCTATAACAAAGATTACCACATGGCAAGATTTGCACTTCCTACATTCTTAGATGATTTAACAGGTAGC
>CAVFCO010000026.1:0-6662 GCA_963620955.1 Alistipes senegalensis
ATCTATAATCAGGTACTAAACACAAATCTTTTCTGTGTTTTTTACCGTCAAATTCAATTAATTCAATTTCGTCATACAAGTTTTCAACCGCATGCGATATTGTTTTTGCGTTTTTAGTTATTAAAAGAGTTCTGTCGCCAACAGTTTCGTATTCCAAATATTTATTTTTGATAGTGTTGAAGTGAGCAACTCTTGTTGAATCGTCTAATTTGTCTAATCCTGAAATGATTGAACCGCTTTTTCTTCCGGCAGAAAGTACCGCAGAAACGGCAAAATCTTCTGACATTGCGATATTTTCGTAATCATCAGCGAACGTACCCATTGCACACGCTTGGATTAGATAGAATAAATTTTCGTCCATAATAGACAAAACACCTTGGCAGTCGTGTTCTTGAAGCGAAGTGTTGTATTCAAGAGCAACAACTTGGTTTTCAGGAGTTAAAACGGCATCTAAACCTAAAATTCCGACGTATGGAGTGCCATTTTCTGCAAGTCTATTAAGAGTTGGGAAGATTATTTCTTCCATAATAAATCTTTCGTTGTCTGCTGAAATCTTGTAATCTGGTGTGTAACAGCCCATTCCTGACGTCAAAACCCCAAAATCTCCGTCGTGAGAGAATTTGTAGTTTGCTACACTTGAAAGAGGTAGGGCATTGTAGCCGTCTGTAACTACGTAGTAAGAAAATTCGTGTCCATAAACGTAATCTTCAATAATTACACGTTGTTCGCCTCGTAAAAATGATTCTTCAATGAATGATTTTGCGATTGAGTATGAACTGCAAACTAAAGTTCCGTTAACCCCTTTGTGTTCGTCAGTTTTAGTAACGATAGGCATTTGGCAGTTTCTAACATAATCAAGTGCCAAATTTGATTTTTCATAAATCCCAAATTTTGGAGTCGGAATTCTCAATTTATACATGAATTTTTTGCCAAAAGATTTGCAAGTGCAAATTTCAGCACTTTGGGCAGTTGGTCCGAATACTAATTGTCCGTTGTCTGCAAAAAATCCTGCAATATCGGCTTTGATTGCTTTTTCGCTTGAAACAACTGTTAAATCAATTTTGTTTTCTAAGGCGAATTCCAATAATTCAATTGGCGAATCTTCACTGATATCCACGCATGTGCAGAATTCTTTCATTGCATCGTTACCTCTTGCAACAAAAATATTTTCAACACATTCTAGTTCTGATAATTTTTTTGCAAACGCAAATTCTTTTGCACAATTTCCAATAATTAATACATTTTTACGATTTATTTTTTCCATAAAAAGATTATACTACATAAAAAGAATGAGATTTGTTAAGAAATATTAAAAATCTCTAATAAATTTCGATAAAAAATATGACTTTTAATTTTTCCTCATTAAATACTTTTTGTTGAGAGAGAAAAATTCGCGAGAGAGGACTACATAATGGCAAACACAAATAACTTAATTTCTATATTTAACAAAGTCTTAACACCGACAACAATTCAACAACGACAAACAACTGCACAACCAGTTCAAACTGTTGATACAACAAATCCGTTCAATCCGAACCCATTTGTTAATACAAAAGTTGATATGAATACATACGCAAAAAACAGACCTGTTCAAGGCGGTTATTTTGCAGGTTACTACAACGGCAAACCAAATATCGTTGGAAGAAGACTTTTCGTTGAAGTATAGCCCAAGCAGAGGAGCGAATGAGCCAAGGCTGAAGAATTTTGTGTGTGATAGAAATCACTGAACAAAATTCGGAATTGCCGTTTTACGCGAATGAGCGAAAAGCACGAGCGAAGCGAGTGGCACACATTCAATCAGATAAATTTTAAAAAGAAGAAACGAAAACATTTTGTTTTCGTTTTTTTGTGTTTTCGTCATGCCGGATTTATTCCGGCATCTTTTATAATACGTGAAAATACTGCAATGACAATCAATTAAATCACTTGATTTGTGTGTCCTCCTTGCATGCAATCTTTTATTGACTCAAACGAAGTTTTTAAAATTCTTTCGATTGAATCTTGAGTACTATAGGCAACATGTGGGGTTACAATAACGTTGTCTAATTGTGCCAATTTTCTTGTAAGTACAACCTTTTCGATGCAATTTTGATTTGCTTTTTTTATTTTTGCTGTGATATTTTTCTCTGAAAAAGCAATGCTTTCGCATTCAATTACATCTAACCCTGCCCCCGCAAGGTTTTCTGTTATTATCGCATCGTATAAATCCTCTGTGTTTACAAGTTCGCCTCGTGAGGTATTTATCAAAAATGCAGTTGATTTCATTATCGCAAACTCTTTTCTGGTAATAGTTTCACGAGTGTCCTCTGTTAGAGGAACATGTAACGTAATTATATCTGAATTTTTCAGTAAGGTTGTCTTATCTGTGTATTTGACGTTATATTTTTCGATTATTTCCGAATTTTCTTGCTCGTCAATGGCTAAAATATTCATTCCGAATGCATTAGCAACTTTGCAAACTTCTGCACCTATTGCACCTGTTCCAATTACACCGAGTGTGAGTTTGTCTAATTCTCTGCCAACGTAGTTGTGATATTCAAATTTGTAGGCTCTTACATCTCTTTGTGCAATAAAAATTTTTCTGATTAAATTAATCATTAGTCCAAAAGTATATTGTACAACGGCTTTACTTCCATAGTTTTCGACATTCAAAACTTTTATGTTTTTGTTTTTGCAATCCTCAAGTCTGATGTGGTCGTAACCTGTGGAACGAGTAGAAAGAATTTTTAAATTAGGAAAATTACTTAAAACAGCATCATTTATGCTAGAAGTGATAAAAACACTCACAACTGTTGCTTCGTTTTTAAGATGTTCAGGTAAATTTTCAACTGTAATTTCATTCAGACTTTCTTCAAAAAAATGAACATCAAATCCCTCAAGTTTATTCTTTTTGAAAAAATCTTGTTCAGATGGTTTATAATCAAATAAAAGAACTTTTATTGTCATGATTTCTCCTTTTTTAGAAATTATTGCCGAATATAATTATTTTTTCTATTAGACAAAACGACAATGAATATATTGATTTTATTGCCTATACGACGAATGAAAAGAATACTAAAATCCTGTAAATTAATAGTATAAATTAGTTCCCACGTAATTCTTCTGTGATTAGTCAGAGCAAAAAACTAGACGTGGCACAAAAAAGGACAAGGTGATTTGCGACCTTGTCCTTTAAATATTAAAACAGTTCCGCCTACACGAAGTGTCGGCGGAACAAATTTTATAAAAAATTATTGATACATTGTATGTAAAAACTCGTTATACACATTTGCTGTATATTTTCTAGAGGCTTCAGATGTGTTGAAAATGTTGTTGTAATGACTTGCTACATCACCGTAAGTCGAACGATTTTCGCCATTTTCCATTAAGTCGTGAGTGTTAGAATAAGGACTTAGTGGGAACAAATCGTGCATTTGCATATAAACAGGTAATTTCCACCCTGATTCACGGTATGCATTTAGTGAATTTTTAATTCTGTTTAATCTTTGCTCAAAAGGCATTCCTCCTCTGTCGTTGTCATCAGAGATTACAGGGCCTGCAGCATATTCGTCGTTCCAACGTTGTTGGTCGTATTCGTGAAGAACACTGTTGAAGTTATCTGCTCTGCCCCAGTCGTTTCCTGCTGTTAAGCCCATTTCTTTATATCGAGGGTTTAAATCGCATTTTTCACCGATTAGTGCAATGTCGTTTCTTCCTGTTTTTGAACGGATTTGTTGGGTAATGTATTGCATTTGTTTGAAATTTGGAACTGCTCCAGAACCGCAATAATTTCCCATATCCCAGTTGCCAACGTGTTTTGCACTGTCAAAGAAAATTGAATCAAAACCTAAATCTACAGCCCAACAACAAGCATCAATGTATGCTTTTTCGTGTTTGTTCCAGTCAAAAGGTTCGCCTTTTACAGTCATTTGACCTGCAGAAAGTGGCATTCTTATACCTGTTTTTAAACCTCTCAAGTGTGCCATGTCATTGAATGCTTTGACTTGTTCATCGTCGCCCATTCTTTGATTGCCTCGAGAAAGTTTGTCAGAAGTTAAATTTTTTGAAATTCCAGAATGTAAATCAACTGTGTAAAGTGAGGAATGTCCTGTTCTTCCGTCGTTTTCTCTATACATTGCTGGGTATAATTGTGAAAGTACAATACAGTTTGCATTGCTTTTTCCTGACGGAGGAATTGCCGGAAGCAATTTCATTACGTTCAGTAAGCCTTCACTTTTTTTGTCGCCCTCAGTTAGAGCAACTGTTCTAGGGTTAATTTCGATGTAATTTGCTCGTCGACCCCATTTGTCGCCGTAGTTTGGGGTTGGAATGTAGGAAGGTATTCCTGGGTAACAACTTGGTTGTTTGTTAAGTGTACAAATAGATTGAATTGCATCCATAGGAGAGCGTTTTAGCAAATCCTCTGGGCGAGTCGCAACCCATTTTTTCCAACCTGTGTCGCCACCTTTAAATAAATCTCTCTTTGTTTGGTTATCTTCGTAAACGTCGTTATTTCCCTTTAATATCCAAAAAAGTTTTTTTGCAGGTTGTTGGTCGCCGTAATATCCTTTAAAATTTACAATGGCTTTGTTATAAACCCCTGAAAGTTCAAGTGCAGACGCAGAAGTCTTCTTCAACTCTTTTGGTGTTGTCATTAGAGATGAAGAATTAACATTTGTTTTTTGTGCGAATTTAACCGAATTTACGGACTGAACCTTCATACACGGTTTAAGTTCCGTAATCAGATTTTTTGCTAGGGCATGGAAAATTTATTTACATATTTTTACACGAGAATTTTCTAGCAACAAAAATTCGTTTATTTTCTTGTCCAGTCTTGTTGAAAATCTTTCGTTGATTTCTTTTATGAAATAACAAGGGCTTGTAACGTTGATTTCAATGATTTTTTCATCAACTACGTCTAACCCAGCCATTAAAATTCCTAATTTTTTAAGACCTTGTGCAACAACAGTGAATTTTGCTTTTTCGCTATCACTCAAAACTGCTTTTTTTAAGTATTCGTCGCTGTGTGTGTTAAATTTGAAATCGTCTTTTGTTGGAATTTTAAGTACGCATTCGTCTAAAACTTCGCCGTTCAAGATAAGTACACGTTTGTCGCCAAATTGTGCTTGTGGAATGTATTTTTGAACCATACAAACACTTTTGAAATTGTTTGTAAGAGTTTTAATTATGCTTAAAGTGTTTTTGTCGCCGTTTTTCAAATACATTACACCTGAGCCGAAGCATTGATTTAACGGTTTTAAAATTATTTCGCCTTGCTCTGCTAAAAATTCTTCAATTTCGTCTTTTGAAGCGGTTACAATGTTTTCTGGCATGAATTCTTTGAAATAATTTGCGTGAAGTTTTTCGTTGAAATCTCTAATCGCCTTTGTGTCGTTGATAATTTCAGTTTTTTCTCTGTCCACGAAATCAAAAATATAAGTTGCATTTATGTAATCATTATCGACTGGTGGGTCAGGGCGGAAAAATATTTTTTCAAAATCTTCTAAAACATAGTCTGCAAAAGAGTCTTTGTCATAAAAAATGTCATCATTTTCTGTGTATGTTTTCCAACAATTTGCACAACCTTTTCCATTCTTCAAAGAAAGGTTATCAATAGTTGTGATATATGTTTCAACACCATTTTCTAATAGCCCTTTTATAAACCAAAAATTGGTAACAAGTTGATTAAATTCAAAATATTTTAATTCAATTCTGTCAATAACAACAAGCATTTTACGCATAATTCACCTACCTATACAAAAATTTTAGCACGAAAAGTTTTTATAAAAATAGGTAAGTTAGAGAGAATATAAAAAATATCCTCTTTTTGTAGGTATAAATTTTACTAAAATACGGCATAATGTATGTATGGAGAGAGAGAAGGAAAGAAACAGTAATCCGTTTACTGTGTCAGAAAGATTTAAACAAACGACAAGCCCATTTTTGATAGACGGGTACGATTCAACGATGTTGGAAGAAAGAGCATATCTGAAATTAGATGACGAGATGCTCAAATTGGAATATAGAATAAACCGACTAGAAGAGGACTTAATGATTATTAATGAAGAAATTGAAGCAGCCCTAAACATCGAGGATCAATCACGATTAGAGTTTTTGAAAACAAAGAAAACCGCAATCGAAAAAGAAATCAACACTCTAAACGACAAATATTACGATATTGGTGCAATGTCAAAATTCACAACTATCGTAAGTGCATTGTTTAGAAAACGTTTCAAAAAAGACAAAGGTATTTTTCAAAAAATTAAATACTTCTTTTCAAAATACGTTTTATCAGTTTTTTCAAAAAGATTGAATTTCACATTTAATCTTAGAGAATCATTGTCTAAACTTGCTGACATCAACCGAAGTGTAGATGAATTAATCAGCCTTAGAATACCATTTGGCGGTCTAACTGGCAGATATGAAAAATTAACAAATTACATAATAAAAGCCAATGATATTCATGCTAAAATTTCTCAAAACGTAAATGATTTTGAAGAAAAAGCACCCGCAATCAGACCAAACGGTGTTGGTGCATTACTGGATTTGAAACAATAAGGATATAATCCAATCATCACATAAATGAAAAAGCACAATTTATTTGTGCTTTTTTGCTGTTTGAATTATAATAAACTTAACAAGAATTAAGGAGAAAAAGATGAATGAACTTTTGAAAAAAAGTG
>CAVFCO010000026.1:6672-9413 GCA_963620955.1 Alistipes senegalensis
TTTAAATAAAGAAATCTCTGCTGTAGAACTTGCTAATGCTACGTTTGAAAGAATTGATGAAGTTGAAGACAAAATCAAAGCATTCAATTCTTTGACAAAAGAAACAGCATTAGAAACAGCAAAAAAAGTAGATGAAAAAATCGCTAAAGGCGAAGAATTACCTCTATTAGCAGGTATTCCTTTAGTTTTAAAAGATAACATGAACTTGGTTGGCTCAAAAACAACAGCCTCAAGTAAAATTTTGGAAAACTTTGTTTCTCCATACAATGCTACAATCACAGACAAATTGTTGAACAACTTAGTACCAATCGTTGCAAAAGCAAACTTGGACGAATTTGCAATGGGTTCTTCAAACGAAAACTCAGCATTCAATAAAGTTCACAATCCTTGGGACTTAAACAAAGTTCCAGGTGGTTCTTCAGGTGGTTCTGCAGCATCAGTTGCAGCATGCGAAACAACTTTGTCATTAGGTTCTGATACAGGCGGAAGTATCCGTCTTCCAGCAAGTTTCTGCGGTATTGTTGGTATGAAACCAACTTATGGACGTGTTTCAAGATATGGTTTAATTGCATTCGCATCATCTTTAGACCAAATTGGTCCATTTGCAAGAACAGTTGAAGATGCTGCAAACTTATTGCAAGTTATTTCAGGTCATGACCCTAAAGACTCAACTTCTTTAGATTTACCAGTAGAAAACTATTCGGCATCTTTAAATAATGATATTAAAGGTAGAAAAGTTGGTGTAATCAAAGAATTAATGGGCGAAGGGTTGTCAGACGATGTAAGAAAAGCAATCGAAATGGCAATTGAAACTTACAAACAACAAGGTTGTGAAATCGTTGAAGTTTCACTTCCAAACTTGAAATATTCAATCGGTATTTACTATATTCTTGCAACAGCAGAATGCAGTTCAAACTTAGCAAGATTTGACGGTGTAAGATATGGTTACCGTCATGCAGATGCTCAAAATCTTTTGGAAATGTATACAAAAACTCGTGCAGAAGGTTTTGGTGCAGAAGTAAAACGTAGAATAATGCTTGGAACTTACGCATTATCTTCTGGTTACTACGATGCTTACTACAAAAAAGCACAACAAATGAGAAGATTAGTAAAAGAAGATTTTGACAGAGTATTCGAACAAGTTGATATCTTAATCTCTCCAACTTGCCCTAATACAGCATTTGAAATCGGTGCAAGAGCAGAAGACCCACTTGCAATGTACTTAACAGATATTGCAACAATCTCTGCAAACTTGGCAGGTATCCCAGGTATCAGTGTTCCTGCAGGTTTTGACAAAGACGGTATGCCAATCGGTTTACAAGTTCTTGCTCCACAATTGAAAGAAGCAGATTTGTTTAACTTCTCATACAAATTTGAACAACAACACGATTTCTATAAACAAATTGCTAACGTGTAATTCGTTTAAGAATAAGAGAATAAAGGATAAAAGGAACGGCTCGATTTTCAATCGAGCCGTTCCTTTTTTAATTATTTAGTAATACTAATGAATATAAGTATTAATTTTTTCAATAATATCATCTAAAACATCTTCTGCTTCGTCGTGAGGAACTTGGCAAGTACCTGCGTTTCTGTGTCCGCCACCGCCGTGTTCTGCCATTAATTCAGCAACATTCAATTGAGATGTTCTATTTAGAACAGATTTACCAACTGCGTATACAGTTTTTGTTCCGTCGTTACCCATAATTTTGTGGATAGAAACATTGCATTCTGGGAATAATGTGTAAATCATAAATCTGTTACCAACGTGAATTTTTTCTTCTTCGTCTTTGTAATTTACAAGAACTACGTTGTCATATACTGTAGAGCAACGTTTCAATTGTTTGATGAACGCATCTTGTTCTGCTCTGTAGAAATCTGCTCTGATTTTGATGTCTGGAGCATCAAGGATTTCATCAATGTCAGAAGTTGATTGAATAATGTCGATTACGTATCTCATGAAATCAAAATTGTTCAATCTAAATCTTGAATCATATCTGCCTAAACCAGTTCTAGGGTCTAAAAGGTAGTTAAGCATTAACCAACCTTTAGGATTTTTGATTTCTTCTTCTGTAATGTTTCCAGAGTCTGCTCTATCAACGCTATCAAGCATTTCGCCCCATTCTTTAGGGAACTTGTCAGCACCACCAAAGTATTCGTAAATAACTCTAGTTGCAGATTTTGCAACTGGATTGATGATGTGGTTTGAACGTCTGTCGTATGCACGCATGTCTTCTGAATAATGGTGGTCGAAAACAAAGTGTGCATTTTCGTTGTATGGTAAGTTTGTAATGATATTGTCATCAGTAACTTTTATTTTACCGTCTTGAACATCTTTTGGGTGGCAGAATTCAATGTCGTCAATCATGTTGAACTTTTTCAACAAAGTTGCTGACATGATGCCGTCTAAATCTGCACGTGTTAACAATTTGTACTTCTTCATTTTGTATCCTTTTTATTACCGTTATTTTACTGCTTTTGCGATTTCGGCTGTAATATCATCACCGCCGTATAAAACTACTGATTTTGATAAAACTAAGTCATATCCTGCACTTTTTGCTTCTGTTTGAATTGTTTTACTTATTGATTTATCAATTTCATCAAGTTTTTTTGCATATTTTTTATCGTTTGTATTCTTTATGTACGTAATGTCATTTTCGTATTTTTTTATCAATTCTTGTTTTTTCTTTTCGTCTTTTTGTTTTGCAATTTCTGTTTGTGCTTTTTTGATTGTTGCTTTTAAT
>CAVFCO010000027.1:0-24542 GCA_963620955.1 Alistipes senegalensis
ACGCAAAAAACAAAATGGAAGATGCTCACCGTTTTGCAACTTTTGCAAGAGATTTCAAGGCTCAAAAAATCGCAAGTATTTTTGAAGAATACGAAAACACTTTAAATAATAACAACGCAATTGATTTTGACGATATGCTTATGCTTACTGTTAAATTGTTTGAGCAAAATCCAGAGGTTAGAGAAAAATATTACTCTCGTTTTCAACACATTTTAGTTGACGAGTTCCAAGATACAAACATCGCTCAGTACAAATTAGTTAACATGCTTTTCACAAACTTGTTAGATGAAATTCCTGCTGAACGTTCGCTTTGTGTTGTAGGTGATGTTGACCAATCAATTTACAGTTGGCGTGGTGCGGATTACAAAATTATTTTAGGTTTCCAAAAAGATTTTCTTAATACAAAAATAATTAAGTTAGAACAAAATTACCGTTCGACAGAAAACATTTTAAAAGCCGCAAACGCAATTATTGAAAACAACGAAGAACGTGTTGACAAAGTGCTTTTCTCAGAAAAAGGCGATGGTGAAAAAATCCATTATTACGAAGCCCAAGATGATTCTGACGAAGCAAATTACATTGCAAGCACAATAAAATCAACTTGCGACGATGACTATAACAAATATGCAATTTTATACAGAACAAATGCTCAATCCCGTGCAATTGAAGAAGCATGTATGGCAAACGGTATTCCATACAGAGTATACGGCGGTATGAAGTTCTATGACCGTCAAGAAATTAAAGATGCAATTGCGTATTTAAAACTTATTTATAACCCAAATGATTCTCAAAGTTTTAAACGTATTGTAAACGTTCCAAAACGTGCAATCGGTGAAACTTCTATCCAAAATTTGCAAAAATTTGCAGATGAAAAAGACATTAGTTTAATGGAAGCGATTGATATTATTGAAGAATCAGAAATAAATCAAAAAACTCAAACAAAATTGAAAGATTTTAAAGAGTTGATTGAAAAATTCCAAAAGGCATACTCTGATTACAACTTAGCAGAGTTCCTAGGCTTAGTTTTAGAAAAAACTGGTTATATCAGAATGCTTCAAGCAGAAAACACTCCTGAAGATGAGGCAAGAATTGAAAACTTGCAAGAGTTGATTAACGTTGCTACAGAATTTGAACCTGAAGATTTGAACAATGTTTTGGGTGAATTTCTTTCTCAAGTCGCGTTGGTTTCTGATATTGACGGTATGGACGAGATTGCAAACAACGTAACTCTAATGACATTGCACTCTGCAAAAGGTCTTGAGTTCCCAATTGTATTCCTTGCGGGTCTTGAAGAAGGTACATTCCCTCATCAAAGAACGTTTAATTCTGCAAGTGAAGTTGAAGAAGAACGCAGATTAATGTATGTAGGGGTTACAAGGGCTGAACAAGAGTTGTACTTAACTTCTGCAAAACGTCGTCAAACTTGGGGTGAATACAAATATTACAATCCAAGTCGATTTATTGAAGAAATTCCTGCAAACTTGTTAGATTCAACAACTTCTTCAGGCACAATTACAAGTCAATCAACATTTAAGAGTGCTGTTCAAAAAATTAGAAGTACTTCATCATCAAAATTCGATGATGACGGATATGTTAGACCAACAACTGGATTTGGTGCAAATTTTGTTGCTCCGTCAAGAAAAAAATATGAAGCACCTCAATACAATACTGTGAAACGTACTCCACCAAAAGCATTCGTAAAAAAATCTACAATAAACAAACAAAAAGAAGAAGAAAAAATCAAAGCATTCTTTGAAGATAATAAAATTAAAAGAATGGTTGAAGAAAAACGTAAAAACGAGTTAGAACAAGCACGTTTGAAAGAAGAACAACTTAAACAACAGGCAGAGGGGGTTCAATATTTCTTCTCAAAAGGCGAAAAAGTTTTCCATGAACATTTAGGATTTGGCGAAATTTTAGACGTAATCGAAGTCGGCGAAAGTCTTATGTATACAATAGATTTCGGCAAAATGGGCAAAAAAGCAATGGACGCAAATTATGCCCGTTTGAAAAAAGTCTAAACGTCAAACAAGAAATTAAGCAAATCAAAATAAGGCTAAATTGAAGATTATAAAATCATATCTTCAAAGTTCATAGTGTCGTTATAACTGAACATGTTCGTAAATTTGTAAAGTGGTTCCGGCATGAAGTATTTTGAACCAAGTTCAAGCATTGCTCTTACCGCTTCTTTACTGTTTTTGATTAAGTGGTTTGTTCTGTTGAAAGTTAAATTGTCAAAGTGGTTTGTAATATGGATAATTTGACTTTCTTTGCTAATAAAATCACCTGATTTATTCATAGGATAACCTGAACCGTCGTTGTTTTCGTGGTGTTCAAGTGCAACAAGTGCGATATTTTCAGGTAATTTCAAATCCTCTTTAATCATTCTGTAGCCGATAAGAGTGTGCATTTGCAATTCTTTTTGTTCTTGTTTTGAAAGACTTTGTTTTTTTACAAGGTCTGGGTCAAGTCTTGTTTTACCTATATCGTGCAACAAGCCAGCAAGAACAATGTCTGAAACCATTGCTTCGCTCATTTCCATTTTTTGTGCGATAAAACCTGAAAGAATTGAAACATTCAAGGCATGACATTTTTCATATTCACCAATAAGTTTTATTTGTGATGAATAAATAATTCTGTCATTACGATAAATAATATCTTGCAAGATTTTATCACGGATATTCAAGAACAAGTTTGCAGTTTCTGCGTAAGGTCTTTTGCTTATTCCTGACATAATTTCGTGGAAAAATGCTTTAAGTTTAATTTGGTTTTGAGGATCAATTTTTGCTTTTTTATTAATTGGTCCTTTGTAATTCATAATGTTGATTTCATCAACAATCGTATTACTTTTTAAAACTTGGTTAGGATTCATGTTGAAATCTTCAACAACTCTATCCTTTGCCTGTGCTGCTTTTGAATATTCTTCAAAAATTTTGTCTAAATCATTTTTTGTATATTCAACTTCGTCAGTTTCTTTTTTTAGCGGAATATAATCCTTTACAACTTCGTCTTCGTCAGGAAGAATGTCTAATTGTTCTTCATCATCACGGAAGATTGTTGTTAAATGTTTTAATTGCAACAACTTACCAGGAGTTAAAACCTCTCCTGCTGAGAATAATTTTTCGCCAAATTCAGAATAAACATTGTATGGCAAAATTTTATAGTTGATTAATTCTTCGGTTGTTACGACTTTCATATTATTTATTATACACGCAATTACAAAAATAATAAAGTATTTAAAATAAAAAAAAGCAATGATTAAATCATTGCTATTGATTAGGGATATGTGTATCGTCGTCTCTAAGGAGTATAGTGTTATATTAGCAGTCGTTTTCAAAAATAAAATCGTAGAAACGTATGATTTTATTTTTTATTAAGTTTATATAAAGACATGTAAAAGTCATGGTAAACTTTATAGTATCGGATTATGAAAAGGAGATAGTCATGAAAACAGAATTTAAGCACGTACCTTTAGACGGTAAAGACATTACAGATGCTGAAATCAAAAAAATTATCAAAGACAAAAACGTAAGATTTATAGAATTGCAGTTCGTTGATATCAATGGGCAAGTTAAAAGTTTAACTATTCCATCTGAACACATCGACAAAGCGTTAGAAAACGAAATGATGTTAGACGGTTCGTCTATCAAAGGTTTTAGAAGCATTGAAACATCAGATATGTTATTCTTTCCTGATAAAAATACTTTCAAAATTTTACCTTGGAGAGAATTTGACGGTGTAAATACTGCAAGATTAATTTGTGATATTCACAACGCAGACGGCACTCCATTTGAAGGTTGCCCTCGTTGTAACTTAAAAAGAATGATGAATGAAGCAAAAAAACTTGGCTATTCAATGAACATTGGACCAGAAGTTGAATTCTTCTTATTCAAACGTGATGAAGAAAATCACCCAACAAAAGAAACAATTGATAGAGCAGGTTATTACGATATCGGACCTGATGATTTAGGTGAAGATATTCGTGCAGAAATTGCTTTGACACTTCAAAAAATGGATTTTGATATCGAAGCATTGCACCACGAAGTTGCAGATAGCCAACACGAAATCGATTTCAAATACGCAGATATCTTAACTGCTGCTGATAACGTTGCAACTTTCAAAGTTGCAGTAAAAGCAATCGCTGCTCAATATGGTTTACACGCAACATTTATGGCAAAACCAATTTTCGGTATCAATGGTTCAGGCATGCACTGCAACATTTCATTGTTCAAAGACGGCAAAAATGCTTTCTATGATGCAAAAACAGAAACACAATTGTCAGATGTTGCAATGCACTCAATCGGTGGTTTGTTGAAAAACGTAAAAGGTATTACTGCAGTATGTAACCCAACAGTAAACAGTTACAAACGTTTAGTTCCAGGTTACGAAGCACCAGTTTACTTGGCATGGTCTTTGGCAAACAGAAGTGCATTGTTAAGAGTTCCTGCAAAACGTGGTAACGCAACAAGAGTTGAACTTCGTTCACCTGACCCATCTTGCAACCCATACTTAGCATTCGCAGTAATCTTAGGTGCTTGTGTTGACGGTGTTAAAAACGAAGTTAAACCACCAAAACAAGTTGGTGCAAACATTTATGCTTTAACTCCGGAAGAAAGAAAGAAAAAGAAAATTGATTCACTTCCTGGAAGTTTGGCAGAAGCATTAATTGCTTTAGAAGGTTCAAAAGTTGCTAAAGATGCTTTAGGCGAACACGTTTACAAAGAATTCTCAGATACAAAACACAAAGAATGGGATGACTTTAGAATTGACGTTTCAAAATGGGAATTAGATAGATATTTCGAAAGAAGTTAGTATAATATTAATAAAAAGGGTAGATTTAAAGTCTACCCTTTAATTTGAGGTTTAGGTTATGTTAGCGGATTATCATTTACATACAGAAAATAGCGACGACTCGCAGGTTACAATGAATGCTTACTCAAAAAGAGCAATGGAATTGGGCTTTGACGAAATTTGTTTCACTGACCATGTCGAATATGCAGAGGCGAGCAAAATTGTAAAAGGTGAAGTCGATTATTATAAAAATTATAAAAAATTTGTAGATAATTTTGACGGAAATTTATCTGTAAAATTTGGGGCTGAATTTGGTATTCAACCTGATAATATTGATTATTTCGAAAAATATTTTGATGAAAATCCGCTAGATTTTGTTTTACTTTCTTGCCATACAATCGACGGTCAAGGCTTATATGACGGCGTTTATATGAAAGGGAAAACTCAAAAAGAGTATAATGAAGCATATTACAACGAAGTTTTAACTGTTATTCAAAACTTCAAAAAATACTCCGTTCTTGCTCATTTGGATTTGATTAGAAGATACGATAAAACTTATTATCCGCTAGAAAAAACTCGTCCGATTGTTGAAAAAATTTTGAAACAAGTGATTGCTGACGGAAAAGGTCTTGAGGTAAATACTTCTTGCTATCGCTACAATATTCTTGATTTGACCCCGTCAGTTGATATTTTGAAATTGTACAAAGAGTTGGGCGGTGAAATTATTACGATTGGCTCTGATTCTCATGCAATTTCTCACTTCGGAAACAAAATCGCAGAAACTCAAAGACAATTAAGAGAAATTGGGTTTAATTCGTTCTATACTTTCGACAAAATGACCCCAATTCGACATGATTTGTTGAAATAGGGTGGCAAACTTGACAATTTTGCGTTTTGGTTTAATATTGTCGTTAGAAATCGGTGCATTATGGATATGAAAATAGAATTTTTAAATTATTCGGCAATTGTTATTGGTAGCGGTCTTGCAGGTTTGTATTCCGCTTTAAAAATCGAGCAAATTTTGCCTGAAAATTCAAAAGTTTTACTTGTTACAAAAGCCGATTTAGGCGAAAGTAATTCAAGATATGCTCAAGGCGGTATTGTTGCTGTATTAAAAGAAAATCTAGATGATTCGGTTGCATCTCACGTTTCTGATACTCTTAATGCCGGTGCGGGATTGAGCGATTTTAATGCGGTAAAATATACTTCTGAAAATTCTGATGAAGTTATAAAAGATTTAATTACCTCTGGAGTTGAGTTTGACCGTGATGAAAACGGAAATTTGCTTTTCACTCTTGAGGGTGCTCACAGTGTAAGACGTATTTTGCACTGTAATGGCGATGCTACAGGTAGAGGAATTGAAAAACAATTGTCAAAACTTGTTGCAGAAAATGAAAATATTAAGGTTTTAGAAAACACAATTGCCGTAGAACTTGTAATTGAGGACGATTGTTGTAAAGGTGCAGTTTTATTCAACGGATACGATTATAAAGTTGCTCTTTCAAATTACGTCGTACTTGCAACAGGTGGTTTGGGACAAATGTATAAAAATACTACAAATCCACAATGTGCAACAGGCGACGGTTATGCACTTGCATTCAATAGTGGTGCAATTCTTCAGGATATGGAATTTGTTCAATTCCACCCAACCGCTTTGGCTGTAAATTCAGCAGATGCAAACTTTTTGGTTAGTGAAGCAGTAAGAGGCGAGGGTGCAAAATTAGTTGATGAGAAAAAAGTTCCTTATATGAAAAAATATCATGAACTTGAAGATTTAGCCCCTAGAGATATTGTTACTCGTGCAAACTTTGCAGAAATGCAAAAAAGCGGTAAAGATTATGTTTATTTGAATGCAACTTTAATTGGCAAAGAAAAAATTCAAAAACGTTTTCCGACAATTTCTGAAACTTGTTTGAGAAACGGCATTGATATGTCAAAAGATTTGATTCCTGTTCACCCTGCGGCTCATTATTTTATGGGTGGTGTAAAATCAAACGTAGACGGTAGAACTTCTATAAAAGGTTTGTTTGCCGTTGGTGAAGTTGCATCAACTGGTTTGCAAGGTGCAAACAGATTGGCTAGCAATTCACTTTTAGAATGCGTTGTTATGGCATATTCGCTTGCAAAATATATCCAAAACGATATGAATTTGTCTTTGGTTGAAAGAACTGAAAACTTAGAAAAAATCGCTAAAAAATATTTGCAAGAACTTGGTTTTGCTGAATATGACACAAAAACTTTGAAAGAAGAATTGCAAAATATTATGTGGGACGGAGTTGGAATTATCAGAAGTGAGGATAGCCTAAAAAGTGCAAATTCGCAACTTCAAAATTTGAAATCAAAATTCTTGCGTAACGCAAAATGCTTGAATATTGAAGAATATGAGTTTAAAAACATGTTAACAGTGGCTCAAGTTATAATCAACTCAGCCCTAAGTAGAAAAGAATCACGAGGTGCACATTACCGTTCTGATTATCCAAGTACAAAGGAGATTGCAGAACACACATGTGTGCAAAAAAAACAAGGAGAAATTAGTTTTGTTAGATAAATTTTTAATTGATAAACACGTATTAATGGCTTTGGAAGAAGATATCGGCTTTGGCGATATTACAACTGACAATCTTGCAAAAGAGGGCGATATTTTAACTGCCGAATTGAACACAAGAACTGACGGTGTTTTGTGCGGTGTTAAAGTTTTTGAACGTGTTTTCAAATTGTTGTCAGAAGATGTTGAAATTAAGTTCAATTTCAAAGACGGCGATATTATTAAAAAAGGTGATACAATTGCTATCATTAAAGGTTCTGCAGAGGCAGTATTAAAAGGCGAAAGAACTGCTTTGAATTATATTCAAAGAATGAGCGGTATTGCAACAGAAACCAAAAAATATCAAGATGCAATCGGTGATAACAAAGCAAGAATTTCAGATACAAGAAAAACTACTCCAAACTTTAGAATTTTTGAAAAATATTCTGTATTTGTTGGTGGTGCGTGCTTACACAGATTTAACCTTGCGGATTGTGCGATGATAAAAGACAATCACATTAAACTTGCAGGTTCATTGACAAAAGCCGTTGAAATGATTAGAAAAAATATTTCTCACACTCATAAAATTGAAGTTGAATGTGATACTCTAGACCAAGTAAAAGAAGCCGTAACTTGCGGTGCTGATATTATTATGCTTGATAATATGGATTACGACACAATGAGAGAAGCCGTTTCAATTATCAACGGTAAAGCAATTGTTGAAGCAAGCGGTAATGTAAATCTTTCAACAGTTGGTGAGATTGCAAAAACAGGTGTTGACATAATTTCATCAAGTGCAATCGTTGCAAAAGCACCTACATTAGACCTTGCATTAGATATTGAATAATTTTTGTAAAAAGGTTTTAATAATCGCTTCAAATTAGGGGAGTTTGAGGCTTATTTGTGCTAGAATTTTTATAACGAAATATAGATTACGAATAGCGAAATTTTATATAAATAGCGAATGCGGGTATTGTGTTAAATCCGATTAGAAACATATTAAAATTCAATATGATTTTTATTGCAATTTTGGGATTATTTTTGCAATCTTTTTTGCCTGCGTTTGCAATTGAGGACACTGCCCAAAACGTTGAAAAACAAAAGCCTAAAAAACTTAAAAGAATTGAGGCTAAAAAGGCTAAAGAACTTTATATTCCTGAATATGACGGAGTTGTGCAAAAGTTAGAAAAAACTTATGCTCCGATAATAAATTTTGATTCAATTGTCGAAACTGCGAAAAAACATTCGTATGACTTGAAAATAGCCGATTTTGATATTCTTATTTCAAAAACAAGTATTATGAATGCTCGCTCTGAATATTTTCCGAAATTAAGCATTGGTGTTGGAACAGAGTATACAAAAAGTCTTAGAGATGACGGTATTTCAACTGTTTCGATTGGTGATAGTTTTATTAACCCCTACACTCGTTATCAATCAATCATCGGACTAACCTTGAATTACAACCTTTTTGACTTTGGGGTCAGACGTGGAAATCTTGATATTGCAAAAGAAGATGTCGCACTTAAACAATTACAAGAAACAGAAAAATTTCAAGAACTTACACTTAATTTGATTGACCTTTATAGTAAAGTTTATATGACAAAATCGCAAATTAAACTGTATGAGGAGATTTTAAAGGTTCAAAAACAAAATTTGGAAATGACTCAACGTTTGTTTAACGCAAAAGAGGTTTCAAAAACAGAACTTAACGACCGTGTATCTTTGGTTTTGGATGCTGAAAAGAAGATTTCTGATTTAAAGAAAATTATGTCTGAATCTTTGAATTGGCTTGCTTTTTACACTGGTGAAAATTATAACGTAAATAATTTAACCGTGAACGAAATGAAAAAGCCTCACATAAATTTGGACGAAACAACTGATTATACGCAAACAATAACTTGGAAAATCTATGAAAAAGAAATCAAGAAAAAAGAATTGGAACTAAAAGTTGCAAAACGAAATTACTTGCCGAAAGTCAGTGCTTATGGACGTTATTATATTTACGGTGCGGATTCTAACAGTTATGGAGATAGTTTTGGAGATATAAAACCGTCGACTTTCACTGTTGGTGGTTCTATTAATATGGCTTTGTTTGACGGTATGAAGAACTATTCAAATGTTCAAAAAGCCTCTTTGGAATTACGACAAATGCAAGTTCAACGTGATAAAGCAATCGCTCAATGGCTTGCAAGACTTGCGACTTTGAGAAGCAATATGATTTATGTAAACGACCAAATCGAAAAAAATCAAAAAATTCTTAAAGAATTGAACGAAAAAGATAAATCACTAAGCCGATTGGTTTCAAAACGTGTGATTTCACCGATTGAACTTAATGATGAAAAAATTAAATTGCTAGAACAAAAAATAGATTATGAAAACAATAAATCGACTGCAATTGCTATTTTGTATGGCATTCAGGCGTTAACAATGAATGAAGGAAATTCAAATGGAAAATAATAACCAAACTCAACAAGAAAATATGGAACAATTGAAAAAACGTGCAAACACTGGGATTGCGTGTTTAGATATCGTTGCAAGAATGAATAGAGTTGATGTTGATATGCGTGCGATAGTCAAAGAGTATGGTATTGAAACGGTTGACTTGCCTGTTGAAGATTTGATGCGTATTGCAAAAAATACAGGGTTTAAAATTAAAAGAAAAAAGATTGAAATTGCGGAAATTTCTCCACAATACCCACTTCCTGCGATTGCTCAAATGAAAGACAATTCTTATGTTGTGATTTTGGGAATTAAGAAAGACGAAAACAAGGTTCTTGTTCTTAATCCTCTTGCTTCTCAACCTGAACCTATGGACATTGAAGACTTTGAAAGCCAAATCAATGACGGAATTTTTATTTTGAAACATAAAAACGTCGTAAGCGATATGAAATTTGGGTTTAAATGGTTTTTCAATGAGATTATGAATTACAAAAAAATCATTGCTCAAGTTTTGTTGGGTTCGTTTGTAATTCAACTTTTTGGACTTGTAACTCCACTATTTACTCAGGTTATTTTGGATAAAGTTCTTGTACACAGAACAATTTCGACTTTGAATGTTTTGGGTTTTGCATTTGTTGTCGTTGCTGGGTTTGAGTTCTTGTTGAATTTATCAAGAAATTATATTTTTATGCATACAACAAACAAGATTGATGCAAAATTAGGCTCAAAACTTTTTAAACACTTGTTTAGATTGTATTATGTTTATTTTGAAAATCGACAAGTTGGTAATATTATCGCAAGAGTACGTGAATTGGATAGAATCAGAGAATTTATTACAAATAAATGCGTATCAGTTGTAATTGATTCGTTCTTCTCTCTAGTTTTCGTTGCGATAATGCTTTTGTATAGTGTAAAATTAACTTTGATTGCTGTTTCATTCGTTGCCATAATTGGTTTTATATATTTGGTTGTAACTCCAGAATTGCGTACAAGATTAGAAGAAAAATTCCAAATGGGAGCAATTCAAAACTCTTACCTTGTTGAATCGGTAACAGGTATTCAAACCGTAAAATCGCTTTCAATTGAGGGTTCAATGTTCAGAAAATGGGAAGAAAAACTTGGTCAATACTTGAAATCAAGTTTTAATCTTGCTGTAATCGGTAATTTTACAGGTTCTTTCTGTACTTTGCTTCAAAAATTGATGACAATTTCTATTCTTTATCTTGGGGTTATGCTTGTTATCAATAATCAACTTACAATAGGTCAATTGATTGCGTTTCAAATGTTTGCAGGTCAATTCAGTGGACCTATCTTGAGGCTTGTAAATCTTTGGAACGACTTGCAACAAGCACTTTTGTCCGTTGATAGAATTGGTGATATTTTGAATAGCCCACAAGAAATTCAATCAAAAGATGCTATTACATTGAGAAATGTTCACGGCGACATTAAGGTTGAAAATTTGTCTTTCAAATATAACCTAGAAGCACCAATGGTTTTGAACAGAATTAATCTTGATATTAAGGCTGGCATGAGAGTTGGGTTTGTTGGTCGTAGTGGTAGCGGTAAATCAACTATTACAAAGTTAATTCAACGTTTGTATTACACAACAGAGGGTACAATTTTTATTGACGGAATTGATATCAGAAACGTTAACCCTGTTTGGTTGAGAACTCATATCGGTATTGTTTTACAGGAAAATTATTTATTTTCTGGAACAATAAAAGAAAATATTGCACTTCCTCGTCCGAATATGCCTATGGAAGCGATTATTGAGGTTTCTAAAATCTCAGGGGCTCACGAATTTATATCAAAACTTCCAAAAGGATATGATACTGAGGTTGGTGAACGTGGTTCAAGCCTTTCTGGTGGACAAAAACAAAGAATTGCGATTGCAAGAGCCTTGATTACAAATCCAAAAATTTTGATTTTTGACGAAGCAACTTCTGCTCTTGATTACGAATCTGAAAGGATTATTAAAAAGAATTTGAATGTTATAACTCGTGGTAGAACAACGATTATTATTGCTCATAGACTTTCTACAATCAAAGATTGCGATTTAATCGTTTGTTTTGATAACGGAAATATTGTTGAACAAGGTACTCACGAAGAACTTCTTGCAAAAGGTGGGTACTACAAACATTTATATGATGCACAAAACGACTAATTTTAGGAGTGAAAAATGAATAAGTTAAATAAATTTGCTAAAAAAATTATAAATCTTTTAATTCCCAAAGAGGACGACTCGCACGAATTTAAGCCAATTCTTGCAGAAATTGAAGATAGACCAATGAACCCAATAGGTCCAACGGTGTTTTGGCTTGTAATTTCGTTTATGGTAATTGCAGTTTTGTGGTTATATTTCGGTAAAGTAGATGTCGTTGTAACCGCAAGAGGGATTGTGATTCCAGCAGGTGAAGAAAAACTTGTGCAATCGCTAGATAAAGGTGTTGTTTCAGAACTTCTTGCAAAAGAGGGTGATTATGTTAAAAAAGGACAACTTTTGGCCGTTGTCGCACCTGCAGAACACGAACCTGCATTGGAATTGAATAATTTGGCAGAAGAAGAAAAATCCTTGATTGAGCAAATTGGTGCGAATAGAGATAGATTGAGAGTTGCTCAAGCAAATAGACAAAGATTGAGCGAGGTTATTGATATTATTCCGCAAAGCAAATATGACGAGGTTGTCGTTGAAATTACAACATTAACTCACGAAATAAATAGTCTAAGTGCTTCTTTGTCAGAAGTTAGAAACAAACGTCAACAAATCGAAAAACTTCGTCAAGAGTTGAAATCTCCTATTGACGGTTATGTTGGTCAAGTTTTTGTTCACACAATAGGTGGTGTTGTTTCTCCTGCTGAAAAAATCATGTCTGTTGTTCCAGATAAAGCAAATTTGCAAATTAAAGCGACAGTTTTAAACCAAGACATAGGTTTTGTTGAAACTGACATGCCAGTATCTATTAAACTTGATACTTACAACTTCCAAAAATACGGCTTGTTGAGCGGTATTGTAACAGTTGTATCGCCTAATAGTATTGAAGATGAAAGATTAGGGCAAGTTTATGAGGTTTATATTAAGCCTACGACAACAAAATTGATGGTTGAGGGCAAAGAGCAATCAATGAAAATCGGTATGTCGACAACAAACGAAATTAAAATCGGAAAACGTCGTATAATTGAATTCTTTATTTATCCGTTAATCAAATATCTTGACGAAAGTATAAAAGTTCAGTAACTGTATGTAAACATTGGTTAAGTTATTGCTTTGACCATGACCGATTTGGTAAGATAAACTAGAGTAATAGTATAAAAATAAGGTGAGAAATGGCACAATTTAATGATAAATCAAGCGGTTTAAATGTTTCAGTAGACGGAAAAACGCTTAATAGTACGGTTAATGTAAACGGATTAAACATAAAAGATGTAAGCAATATCACATTGCTAGATTCTGATGATGCACTTGTAAAAAAGGGTAGCGATATATCTTCTTCTCTTACTGCAGGTGATAGTTACAACATCTACGGTGCTCCTGCAAAATGGATTTTGGATAAAGAACAACAATACAATAACTGCGGTATTGAATCTTGTTTGAATATTTTATCTATTGCAGGTCAATATGATATTAAAGACCAAAATAAAGATGAAGACGAATTTACTTTATGGGCTATTACTAACAAATACACATCGGCTTCAGGTGAAGAAGATTACTATGGTGAAGATACTATTCCTATTGGAAAATTAAACTTTGAAGACGGTCAAACTATTTATGAACAAAGAAAAGAACTTCTTAAAGCAAAAGGGGTTGAATCTGGTAGTATTGGTAATTATGCCGAAGAGGGTTCTGAATGGTATGAAACCGAAATGGCAAATGACGAATACATGAAGGACTTGAGTCAACAGTATGACGAAAATGCTAAAAAATACGATGAATGTTATAAAGAATATGAAGAACGTCAAAAAGAACGTGAAGACTTGATAAAAGCAGGTCGTCCTACTGATAAGATTGACGAACAACTTGCTGAGATTGAAAAAGAACTTACAGGCTTGGTTTCAAATGCTGTGAAACTGCAAAAAGAGATGATTTCGTATGTTACTGAACAATGGAATAAATATTTCTTAGAAAAATATAAAGAAGAAGATGTTTTAAATGCTATTGTTGATGCTGTAAAATCAGGTAAAGCGGTTATTGCAGGTGGCGATGCTAGATATTTATGGCCTGATTTCTCAAGTGAAGATTATTCAGGACACGCTATTACTCTTTTAGGTGTGGTAACTGACAAAGACGGAAAAGCGGTTGGTTTCTATGTTCAAGATACTGGAAATTCTGATATTGGTTTTTCATTCCTTTCAAACGAAACTTTAATGAAATTTATTACATCAAATCATGAAGATTACTGGAATGGTGTTACTCAAATGAATGTTACTGCAGATAATATCAAATCTTGGGCAGATAAATTGAATGCTACAGGTAACAATTCTGACAATATCATTACAGGTAATAGTGCAGACAACGTTTTAAAAGGTCTTGGCGGTAACGATACTCTTTATGGTAACGGTGGAAATGATACATTAGACGGTGGCGACGGCAACGACTCTTTAGACGGCGGAGAGGGTGATGACTCTTTACTTGGCGGAAAAGGTAATGACACACTTTTAGGTGGCGACGGTAACGACACGTTAGACGGTGGAGATGGAAATGATTCTCTTGTTGGCGGAGCAGGAAACGATTCATTAATCGGTGGAAACGGTAACGATACACTTGAAGGTGGTGCTGGTGATGATATGTTATTCGGCGGTGCTGGAAATGACACTTACGTATTCAGCAAAAACTGTGGAAATGATACTATTACTTTAGGCTCGAGCGGTAAAGATAGTTTGATTTTCACAGATGTTTCGTTTGACGATTTGCAATACGAAAAGAAAGATATGGACTTGGTTATCACTTATAACAAAGTGAAAGACCCTGATAAACAAGATGATGAGGGAACTCCTGAAACTATTACAATCAAAGATTATTTCAAGGCAAATAATCACTTCTTGGTATCTGATGTTCAAGATGGTTCAGGCTCATCAAAAACTTTGCAAGAATTGTTAACTGGTAATATTCCAATCAAATTTAACGAAGATTCAGCAACACTTGTTCACGGTACATTCTTAGATGATAATATTACCGCACCTACAGATAACGTTTATGACGATACAATTTATGGTGCTGCAGGTAGCGATACAATTATATCTTACGGCGGTAACGATGTAATTTATGGTGATAGTTTTGACGAAAACACTCCATTTGAAAAAATGCTTGAGGGTGAAATTTATGATGATTACATTGAAGCAGGTTTAGGTGATGATACAATCTATGGTGAAGCAGGTAATAACACAATTGTATTCAATGCAAATAATACAATAACAAATGCTGACGGTAGCCAATCAATTGTAGGCGACGGAAATGACGTCGTATACTCAGGTCAAGGCACAGATGCTCTTGTATTCAGAGGTGTTGCATATAAAGATTTAACATTCACTTTTGACGGCGATAACTTAATTATCAAATACGGTATGGATTCTGCAAATCCTGATAGCACAGTTACAATTGTTGGTTACTTAAAAGACGAAAAATTAACAAGTTCTGTAAAATATATTGTTGACGGAAATAACGAAAGATTTACTATTGTCGACCAACTTTCAGGCTTTGTAATCACTGGTTCTGCTGATGAAAAGAACGAACTAGAAGGCTCATCTTTGTCAGATACAATCACTGGTGGTAACTTAGCCGATATTATAGACGGTGGCAAAGGTAATGATTACATTGATGCAGGCGATGGAAATGATACAATCGACGGTGGCGACGGTGAAGATTATATTGACGGCGGTGCTGGAAATGACTTAATCCACGGCGGAAGTGGCAATGACATAATTATCGGTGGTGCAGGAAACGACCGCTTGTATGGTGATGAGGGCGATAACCAATTCATCTTAAATGCAGGCGACGGAAACGATACAATTTTCTCAGGCACTGGCAATGATACTATTATTCTTAAAGATTCTACTTTAGGCTCTTTAGAATTTATTAATGACAACAACGGTAATTTAATTATCCGTGATACTGCAAATAATATTTCAATTACTCTTGATGAATATTTCAAAAACAATGGGATTTCTTCTGTTAAAAATTTAATTGATTCTACAGGAAAATCTTATCATATCGGTAACTTGTTAGATGATTTAACAATGGAAGCCGATGCTCTTTATGATAACGAATTAAACGGTTCTTTCTTGGGTGAAAGAATTGACGGTAGCAATAATAAAGACACAATTTACGGCAATGCCGGTAACGATACAATCTACGGTAATGACGGCGACGATGTTTTACACGGCGGTGTTGGTGATGACGTATTGTATGGTGGCGACGGCAACGACGAATTGTATGGCGAAGCCGGAAATAATGAACTTCACGGTGGCAAAGGCGATGATATTTTAATCGGTGGCGACGGTGAAAACAAAATTTACTTCAAAGCAGGTGACGGAAACGACACAATTCTTGCAAGCAAAGGTAATGATACTCTTATTTTTGAAGACTTTGAGTTTTCAAAATTACAATATGAAAAAGACCCATATTCAGATGATTTAATTATCAGATATGGTAATGTTGACAGTGAGGGTAATTACACCGATTCTGTAACAATTAAGGATTACTTCAATACAAAAGTTAGAAAATCTATTTACAGAATTGAGGGATTATATAGAACAGGCTCTGATGAAATTATCAGAAGAGATATGAACTTCATTATCAACGATAGCGATACTGTAATTAAGATTGAATCTCCGGAAGATAAAGTTAATAACTATGTCGGTTCAAAATATAACGACTTAATTGTTGGTGGTGATGAACCTGAATTTACAAAAAATACTTACAACGGTGGCGACGGTAACGACACTGTTATCGGCGGTGTCAGAGAAGATTTAATCTATGGTGGCAACGGTAACGACTTGTTATACGGTGGCGACGATAGAGATACAATCTATGGCGGAAATGGTGATGATACAATTTATGGCGGTAACGGAAGCGATTTATTGTATGGTGAAGCAGGTGAAAATACATTCCACTTTGAATCTGTAGAAAATCCTGATTCTGATATGCACTTGTTGAATAATGACACAATCATTTCAGGCAAAGGCACAGATATTTTAGTATTTGATAATGCAAAATATGATGATTTAGCATTCTTCCAAGAAGGAAACGATTTGATTATCAAATATGGTGATACAGATGCATTAAAAGAAAATAATTCGGTTACAATCAAGGATTATTTCAAATTAAAAGGCAATGTTTCTATTAAAACAATCAAAACTGTTGAGGGACAAGACGCACAAGGTCAAGATATTATAAAAGTTGCTGATTTACGTGCATATATGACTGACAAAGTTTTGACAGTTGTTGCGAAAAAAGATGTTAAAAACAATTTGACAGGAAGTTACAACAACGATGATATTACAGGCGGAAACTTAGCCGATACATTGCGTGGTGGTAACGGAAACGACACAATCGACGGTGGCGACGGCGACGATAAATTGTATGGCGACAATGGAAACGACGTAGTAAAAGGCGGAATCGGCAACGACTACATCGAGGGCGGTGCAGGTAACGATACTTTGTACGGCGGTGAAAACGACGATACTATCAAGGGTGGCGACGGAAACGACGAAATCTACGGCGGAAATGGTGATGATAAATTGTATGGTGATGCAGGCACAAACAATTTCTATTTTGCTGACGGCGACGGAAACGACACTGTTTATTCTGGCAAAGGCACTGATATTTTGAATTTCACAACCGCAGATTATGACGATATGAAATTCATTCGCTCTGGTAACGATTTGATTATTCAATACAACGACTTGGGCGACACTGTTACTCTTGCAAATTTCGCAAAAAGTTCAAAATCTTCTATCAAGAAAATTAATGATAAAAATGGTATAGAACATAATATCCAATCAGAAATAACAGTATTATTTGAGGGCAACAAAGGCTCAAAAAATAATATGTCTGGTACTTACATGAAAGATTCAATTACCGGCGGATATTATAACGACACTATTAATGGTGGCGACGGCAACGATACAATTATGGGTAACAAAGGCAACGATTCTATTTTAGGTGGAAACGGTGATGATGTAATCTATGGTGATATGGATTCTCCAAGTGGTGCTTATGGTACTTATGACGACAACGATACTATCAAGGGCGGAAACGGTAACGATAGTATTTATGGCGGTTACGGAAACGACAAATTGTATGGCGAAGCCGGTACAAATACTATGTATTTCAACATAACTGATTACGACGGAAACGACACTGTTTACTCTGGAAAAGGTTATGATATCTTGAATTTCAATGAACTAGATTTAAGTGATTTGAAATTTACAAGAAACGGCAAACATTTAGTAATTTCTTATGAAAACGACGGAAGAAAAAATTCTGTAACTATCGCTGATTACTTTAAAGATAAAAAATCTTCAGTTAAAGATTTGGAAACTGAAGACGGAATTCATAATTTACTAAACGATAAAGATATTCATGTAGATATTGTCGGAAAACAAACAAGCAAAAATAATATTGGCGGTACATTCTTAAATGATAGTATCGTAGGTGGTTCTGCAAACGATACAATCAAAGCAGGCGATGGAAACGACACAATTGACGGTGGCGACGGTAACGATATTATTTACGGCGGAAACGGTGATGATTATATTATCGGCGGTGCAGGAAACGACAAATTGTACGGCGAAGGTGGTAATAATATCTTTGAATTCTCTACTGGAAGTGGAGTTGATACCGTTTATGTTGGCAAAGGTAAAGATACATTGTTGTTCACTGATGCTGGCAAAGATGATGTAAATGCTTCAAGATCTGGAAATAATTTAATTCTAGATTACGGTTCAGATGATAGAATAATTATTTCAAATTACTTCAAAACAAACGGTGTTGTAAATATGTTTGCTGAATTTACAGACGGTACTGTAAACTTGAAAGACTTCTACAATAAATTTGCAACAGCAAAAGATATAAATTCAGAAAGTAAAACATTAAAAGGTTCAAACCAAAACGATGTTATTACAGCAACAGGCTTGAACCAAAAAATCTATGGTTATGACGGCAACGACTCAATCACAGGTAGCACTGGAAACGACACAATCTATGGTGGTTTAGGCGACGATACTATCAAAGGCGGTGCTGGAAACGACCGCTTGTATGGTGAAGCAGGCACAAATACTTTGCAGTTTGCAACTGGCGACGGTAAAGACACAGTATATTCAGGTCGTGGATATGATATCTTGAATATTGATGATGTTTTTGCTGATTTGAAATTCTCAAGAAGCGGTAAAAACTTAATTATCAGATATGGTGATGCTGATGACACTATTACAATTTCTGATTACTTCAAAAATAAATCATCTTCTGTAAAAGACATTGAAACACGAGATGGCATTCATAAAATCTTATCAGATGAAGATTTGAAAGTTGAAATTTCTGGAAATCAATCTAAGAAAAATAATATCAGTGGCACATTCTTGCACGACAGTATTGTTGGCGGAACTGCTAACGACACAATAAGTGGTGGCGACGGCAATGACACAATTGACGGCGGTGATGGTAACGATATTATCAAAGGCGGTAATGGTAACGATGTAATTATCGGTGGCAAAGGCAACGATAAATTATATGGCGACGGCGGTGAAAATACCTTTATCTTTAACGCATACGACGGAAACGATACCGTATATTCAGGCAAAGGTTCTGATACTTTTGTATTTAAAGATGCAAAATTAGACGATTTGCAATTCTTTAATGATTCTAAAAATAATCTTGTAATCAAACAAAAAGATGCAAATGGTAACTATACAAACAGTGTTACTATTGCAAATTGCTTTAAGTCTAAAAAATATCCGTCAGCACAATTTCTTGTAGATAAAGACGGTAATGAATATACATATTATCAAGAAGACGGATATATCTATTTCCAAGATTCAAGCGGTAACGATATTCGCATGACTCTTTACTCAATTGGTTCTATGGATAAGAAAAATACTATCAACGGAACATTCTTGAACGATAGCATTATTGGTGGTAATGCCAACGACACAATCAATGCAGGCGACGGCAATGACACGGTTCAAGGCGGATTAGGTAATGATTCTATCAAAGCCGGAAATGGTAATGACTTGATCTACGGTGATACTGACGATTTAACAAGTTATCAAGGTGGTAACGATAAAATCTACGGTGGAAACGGCAACGACACTATTTATGGTGGAGTTGGCAACGATTCAATCTACGGTGGAAACGGCAACGACACTATTTATGGTGGAGTTGGCAACGATTCAATCTACGGTGAAAACGATAACGACTTGATTTACGGCGGTCAAGGTAATGACTATATCGACGGCGGTAATGGTGATGATTTACTTTACGGCGAAGACGGTAACGATGTAATTCACGGTGGAAACGGCAATGATACTATTTATGGTGGCAAAGGCGACGATAAAATTTATGGCGATGCCGGTACAAATTATATTCATTTTGAAAATGGCGATGCTCAAGATATTGTATATTCAGGAAAAGGCACTGATACATTAGTCTTTGATGACATCACAGACTTTAGCAAATTGAAATTCACAAATAGCAATGGTGATTTAGTAATTTACTATAACGAAAATAATGAATATGATAAAGTTATTCTTTCAAAATACTTCAAATCATCATCTTCATCAATCAAATATATTCAAGTTGGTCAAGATGTTGTTAACACAAAATTGTTAATCGAATTGTTGGCAGAAGACGGCAAATTTGTTTTGATGAACGGTATTCAAAACAAGAAAAACTCACTAACAGGTACTGCATACAATGATAGTATCATCGGTGGCAACTTGGCAGATACAATTTCAGGCGGAAACGGTCATGATTATATCGAGGGCGGTTTAAGTAACGATAAATTGTATGGAAACAACGGTAGAGATACAATTTATGGTGGCGACGGCAACGATTACATTGACGGCGGTGCTGATAACGATTCATTATTTGGCGGAAACGGTAATGACACAATTCACGGTGGCTCAGGTGATGACTACATCGAGGGTGGTGCAGGAAACGACCGCTTGTATGGTGATGCTGGTGTTAACACATTCTACTTTAGTGTTGGCGACGGCAACGATATTATCTATTCAGGTTCTGGACATGATATATTAGATTTCGGAAACTTAGATTTATCAAGCAATTTCAGATTTGTTAAAAATGGTAATGACTTAATTATCTACTATGGTCAAGCAGGCAATATGGTTGACTCTGTAACTATTTCGTCTTACTTCAAAGGTAATTGCTCAGTAAATACAATTATTGGTAACTACAATGGTGAAAAAACTACAGTAGATATCAAGGATTTAGCACCTATAGAAATTATCGGTACTGTAAATAAAAAGAACAATCTAACTGGTTCTAAAATGGACGATATTATCACTGGCGGAACTCAAGCAGACACAATCAGTGGTGGCGACGGCGACGACACTGTACAAGGTGGTGCTGGCAATGATTACATTGACGGTGGCAGAGATAATGACGTACTTTATGGCGGAGCAGGAAACGACACAATCAAAGGTGGAACTGGCGATGATACAATCATTGGTGGTTTAGATAATGATAAATTGTATGGCGATGCAGGTCAAAATACTTTCATCTTCAATGACGGCGACGGCAGAGA
The DNA here is from genome assembly GCA_963620955.1 of Alistipes senegalensis. Classification (GTDB taxonomy): domain Bacteria; phylum Cyanobacteriota; class Vampirovibrionia; order Gastranaerophilales; family Gastranaerophilaceae; genus UBA6984. The sequence continues at coordinate 21,511 of CAVFCO010000027.1, forward strand.
TACAATTTATTCAGGAAGTGGTACTGATACTTTAGAATTTGTGGATATGACCGCAGATGATTTGAATTTCGTTTATGACAAAGAGTCTGGAAGTCTTATCATAAACTATGGTTCAAGAAACTTTGATTATGTATATCTTGATTCTTATATCAAAAATAACAGCACAACATCTGTAAAATATGTAAAAACAAAAGATCCTAACGATCCAAATAATCAAGTTACAACAAAATTGTCAGATTTGATTAACCAAAATATGATACATATTAAAGCCGATGCGAAAAAGAAAACTAACGGTACTGTTTATAACGATGTAATTACATCTGATAACAAAGGTTCAGTTACTATTGACGGCGGTGCAGGTAATGACTCAATTATCGGCGGAAAATATAATGACACATTATATGGTGGTGCCGGAAACGATACAATTTATGGCAACGACGGTAGCGATATGATTTACGGTGGTGCCGGAGATGATGAATTATTCGGCGGAAGCGGTGATTTCAATTACCTATACGGTGATGCAGGAAATGACATTTTGCACGGTGATGAATATTCACGTTATGATTATTTATATGGCGGTTCTGGTGATGATACAATTTATGCAGAATCTAAGTACTTTACAGAAGCCTATGGTGGCGACGGTAATGACACTTACAATATCGGTTTAAGTGCAACAAAAATCTCTGATACTTCTGGTGAGTCTGATGTTATTAACATTAATGCGTCTAAAGATTCAGTTCGTATTTTCTTCAATGTTGCACAACAAGATAATATCTTTGCTGATACAGACACATCAGATTTATTCTTGTTCGATGCTACTAAACTTAATGAAATCTTGGCAGAATTAGGTGAATCGGAACAATTGCCAACAGATAAATTAGTTCAAATTGAAAACTACTTCGGTAAAGGTCAAATTGAAAGAATTAATTCTAACGACAATTCATACTTTACAATCGACCAAATCAACACAATAAAACAAGAAGTTACTTCTTGGTTGAATGACCATAATTACATGAGTACAGAAGATGTTCTTCGCAGTGGTAAAGAAGATCTTATCAATGAGATGCTTGAACAATATAATGTAACTTGGCAACAGTAAAGGTTAATATTTAAGGCGGGTCGATTGATGAAATCAATCGACCCGCTCTTTTATGCTGATTTTTTACTATTGTTCAAAACAACTATAGAAACTGCAGTGATAATTGCTAAAATACCGAAGCAAATTCTTATGCTCAAGTGTTCGTGGAATAGTGTTACCCCGAAAATCAATGCAGTGATTGGCTCTAACGCACCAAAAATTGCTGTTTTTGTCGAACCGATAAGTTTTATTCCAAGGTTTGTCATTTCAATTGAAAGAATTGTTGGAAGAATTGCTAAACCTATTGCACAGCCGATTAAAAGAGGTGTGTTTATAATTTGCAATTGTGTGCAGAATTTTAAATTGAAAATATAAACAAATAATCCGAAAAATATAACGTAAAACGTCAATTTATCGGTGTTCATTCTTTTTATTGCAGGATTTTTCTTAATTCCAACCATATATAAAGCGTACATTAATGCTGAAAATAGAACTAATGCAACCCCTTTAATATTTAGTGTTGTGTTTGCATCGCCTTTGTATAAAAGTGCAGTACCAATTGTTGTAAGGATAATTGCAACAATCGTAGATTTTGTGATTTTTTCTTTAAAAAATAAAGACATAAGAATTGCGACCATAATTGGATATACAAATAGGATTGTTGATGCAATTCCAACTCCAATGTAGTGGTAACTATCAAATAAAGTTATTGATGAAAGAGAGAATAAAATCCCTGATATAGCAAGTGAAAAACCCTCTTGCACTGTGATTTTTAGTGAAAGTTTTTTGAAAAATTTTAGCCATACAAAAAATATAACTGTTGCAAGTAGATATCTGTAGAAAAGTATTGAATTTACCCCAATACCTGCCAAAATCATAAACATTGCAAATAATGGGTTCATACCATAAGTGGCAGCCCCAGTCATTGCTGATATTGTACCTAAAAATCTAGCCTTTTTCATACAAAAATATTATAATATAAAAATTTTAATTCAACATATTTACGTGATATAATTTTCTCGAAATGTTTATTCAATTTTTGCAACAAGTTAACGCTTTCAATGAAGTTTGTATGAGTTTTATTATGAAATTTGTGCAAATTCTTCATGTGCCTGAATTTTTACAAGAGGCAGTGGCTGAAAGTATTAATCTTATACCATTTTTATTCATAATATTTTTATTTATAGAAATTTTTGAAAACTATTTTGCGGAAAAAATCGAAAATCTTTCGCTAGGTTCAAGAACTTTAGGACCATTAATCGGCAGTTGCTTGGCATCTATTCCTCAATGCGGTTTTTCTGTTATTGCAACAATGCTTTATGTGAAACGTTATATCACTCTAGGAACTTTGATTGCCGTATATTTAGCAACAAGTGATGAAGCAATTCCGATTTTACTTGTTTATCCTCAACATTTCTCGGTGATTATTCCTGTTATCGTAACAAAGATTTCAATCGGTGTTGTTGTTGGATATTTAGTAGATTTGATTTTTAAACAAGATTTGGCAATTCCAAAAGAACACGAGGAAGACGTTGAAATTCACGAGTGTGGTTGTTGCCATAATGAAATTCAATCTCAAGTAACAAACTTGTTTTTGCACCCCGTAAAACATACTTTTAACATCTTTTTGTTTATTTTAATCGTAAATTGTTGCTTGGATTTTGCATTTAGTTTTGCAAACGAACCATTAAATGCGATTTTTAACGTAAATCAATTCGCACAAGTTATTTTTGCATCAATTATCGGACTTGTTCCAAACTGTGCGGCATCGGTTTTAATCGTAATGTTATTTTTGAAAAACGTTATTGGCTTTGGCTCTTTAATCGCAGGACTTTCTACAAACGCAGGTTTGGGGCTATTAGTTTTATTTGAAAGAAATTCTTCAATAAAAGACTCGCTAAGAATTGTTGCAATACTTTTTGCCGTTGCGATTATTTCAGGTACAATTTTACAA